>WTGD01000149.1 GCA_011523725.1 Nitrospinota bacterium | reverse complement strand
GTATCCGCTTTTCTCATCCGCCGCCATCAGCGTTCTGCCCATTCCTTGGCCCAAAGCGCGATACCAGGAACCAAACACGCTGACACTGGCATCTCTCCAAAGCTCCATTTCCTTCTTGTGTGTTCCGGAATCATCGCCCCTGCTGAACCAAAGGCTTTTCGAATTCTTTATTTGGAGCAAAGCTTCGGACACATCGAATGTCTTGAATACCCCGGCAGGGTCCGATGCCGGGCCCACGATCACAAAATCGTTATACATGACAGCCCTTCTGTGAACACCGTAGCCACTGGCCATGAACAAATCTTCTGCTTTCTTTGCATGGACGAGCACAACGTCCACATCGCCATTTTGTCCCAAGCGCAATGCCTTGCCCGTACCTACGGATATGGTGTGCACGGGAAAGCCATATCTTTTCTCAAATACCGGATGTAATTGCTTGAGCAAACCGGAATTCTCCGTACTCGTCGTCGTCGCAAGTTTCAGGCGATCCAGCGCAGGAGAGTGGGTCCAAAATCCCAAAACAAACAAAAGGGCCAGGAGTAACCGCGTGAGAAAACACCGCGTCATTAGAATGTATTTATACTCTTGGTTGTTCTGAGGGTTTGAACGAAGGCGCACAATCCAGGATTTTGAGATCGATTTCATGAGAGAACGCCTCAAGAAGCGTTTTTGTCTCGACTTCCGCATCAATGGTTGAAGTCAGCCTCGCAAGAGACATGGGTTCGCCATGTTCGTTTTTCTCGGCGCAAGCATGAAAAGTTTGGTAGTACCCCAAATCGTCATAACCTTCCAATATCGCTTGCAAATAATTTTGCCGTGATGTCGGCACTTGCAACCACCAGACGAGGGAACCATCACATGATTCTGGGTTGAGTCTCTTTTTTATGCGAAGGGAGGTCATGCGCTCATTTGAATTCGACTTGCCGCTTGTCGAATGTACTCCGGCATTTCTTTCACAAACAAAGATCTGGGCACTACCTTGTCAAAACCCGCCCGAGTCGCCGATTTGAGCAGTTCCGGTTCGGTATGCTTGCCCCAGGCAATGGTATACGCGTCTTTGTTTTTTTCACTGGCCTTTAGTTTTTTGACGAGTTCGCCCGCTCTTTCGCCACCTAGTTTGTGATGATGTAAATCCGACATGAATAACACGGCCCGAAAACTTTCGAGCGCCTGATAAAATCTTTCCTCTGAATCAATGAACTCCAACACGATTCCTTGCGAACTCCCCTCTGCACGGATACCGCCGGAGAACATCAAATCAGAGCAAACGACAAAAACTCTTTTCGTCTCTTCCGTCATCAAGAACCGTCTTTCTTCTCGTGCAGGAATTCGTTTTTCGGCTCACCCAGATAGCCGGGCAGGTAATCGATGCGTCCCGAGGACAAAACTTCAATGTATTTCGCACCCTCTGGTCCCACGCCCGTCGCGCTATGGAACACACCGCCCGGGATGGAGGCAAAACCACCGGGCTCGAGCCATTCCTCGACCCCATCGATGTGCATTTTGAGTTTGCCCTCAAGCAAGACGATGAACTGATCTTCGGGATGGCGATGAATCGTGCTCTCATCGAACAGCGTATCGGGGGCTATTTCGCCGCGCTGCATCGTCAACCCATCCAACGCAGCTGCGCGGCGCATGGTCCCCTTGCGAAGATTTTGAGTTTGCGGAATGTCTTCCCAGCGATGAAAACCCAATTTCTTGCCCCTTGTCTGTCGTCTGTCTGTCCCTTGGCCGACAGATACACAGCTGGCGAGGGAAAATAGTTAGACTTCCACTTTCTCGCCCAAGAGATCGATAAGACCATGGATGTTTTCGAGCGTATCGATTTTATAGAGCATCGCCTCAATCAAGGCGATCTGATCACCCTCGTACACTAAGCTGGTGCATTCCGTGAATTTTTCGTAAAGTTCCTCACGGTCCATCGGGCGTTGTGGAGTGCCGCGAGAGATTTCCGACATTTTCTCGTACACCGTCCCGTCTTCAAGCTCTATCGCCACCTTGCCGCGAATGAGCGCGTAACCCTGGGCTTCGATTTCATCGTCCATGAAGGGATTTATCTTTTTCATCATCTCCACGACATCGGGGCGCCTTACGACTTCGTCTTTGTACTGGGCGATGCCGGCCGCACGCTCCAGCAGCAAGATGCCGAAACCGAACTGCAAAGAGAATTTCGCTTCCAACTCGTTTTGTGGTTCCTTGTAGCGCAGGGGCTCCAGAACGCGCGAGGTGGTGCCGAAACGCAACTCTTTCACCTGTTCGGACTTGATATCGTTTTCCAAAATCAGGTCCCTGGCGGCATCCATGGCGGGGTGCGCAAGTGAGCCGCAAGGATAGGGTTTAATCGACACGCCCGGATCCACTGCCGACCAGGCGTTTCCAAGCTTCCCGACAATATAATCTCTATCGCAACCGCCGCCCATGATCTGGAAAAATCCCCACTGCCCATCGAATATTGTGGGGTCCGAAGTGTAGCCACCCGACGCCAGTCTCGCCGCTACAACGCCGTTCTCTGCTGCGCGACCACAGTGGTAAGGCTTCGTCATCGTTCCAAAATTCGCACGAAGACCGGCGCTTTCCGAGCAAACAATTCCGTAGCACATGCGTAATTGGTGCTCATCCAATCCCATCAATTTCGCTGCGGCGGTCGCTGCCCCAATGGCACCGATCGTTCCCGTGGAATGAAATCCGTTTATGTAATGATCCGGCCGAATCGCCTCCGCCACCTTGCATTCCACTTCGAAGCCCAGTGCGAATGCGGTGAGTAATTCCTGCCCTGTAGCACCCAGCGCCTCAGCAAGGGCCAGCGCAGCGGGCATGACCGGACATGTGGGATGAGTCAGCAATCCATACACACGATCCGGATAGCTGCTCAACTGCGTATCGTCATAATCCATCGCATGGCCCGCGACACCATTGGCCAAAGCGGCGAGATGCGCAGGGACCGTCATGCTGGTTCCGATTACCCGCGCCTCGGGTTCTCCTCCAATTTCCCTGAGGTAGTTTTGAATTATATGGCCACTTTCTTCTGTGGAACCCGCAACCATCAGGCCGATTCCATCCACGAAACAGCGGCGCATGATTATTCGTACATCTTCAGGAATGTCTTCGTATTCCGTATTCAAGACAAACTCGACGACGGCATCTGTGATGAGAGAATCTGAATCGCTCATAACCTCACCTTTCTGAAAAATCCTTGATAATTGATCAATTTTTTTTCTTCTCCACTTCTTCGGACGTAGGATTCTGTGGAACAGTTATCAATTTCATCCGGGGTTTAGGGCAAAAATATCCAGTTAATGTTGGAAAAACCGACGTATTCGAACAAATCCTACTTAGCGCGAAAATAAAAAGCCCTGACAAAAGCAATGCGCCCAACAACCAGATTACACCACGGGTCATGATGGAGTCCCCAAAACCCTCAGCTTCAAAAACAAAATGAATACAGATGAAGGAGGCGCATCGAATTTTGATTCAAACAAATAAAAAACGAGTCGTCTCGCTCGGCGACCCGCGATTCGAACCACTATACAGGGAGACGATTCTCTACCCCCCGCGTCTTCAATGACCCAAAACAGAAATCACATGTACGAAACCTAACAAAAACCATACAACTCGGCAAGGTAAAACCACTTTTTTCTATATTTCCATTTTACATATCCTCTTAAGACTGGAATAATAATACGAGAAGGGGGTAGGAGAGCCCATGTCCCGTATCATGCTTTATTCGTCAGGAGTGGAACTGTTGGTTTAGAGGGAGTTATTATTTTTTGCGTCCGCTTGTGATTTTTTGCGCAAGCGAAAGGCTGCTCGATACTCAACGACAAGAACTCATAAGTTTGTGACATGAAATAGATGGAGTTTGAAATGATTTTGGATATAGAAGCCGGTGACATCCTTCCAGCAAAAGATGCTATCGCTTTGATGGACCAAACAGACCTCGGACCTTCTATCGATGTTCCTGAAATCCCGGAAAACGCACACCCCGAGAACATCACGGAAGAGGAAAGAGAGTTCCTGCAAGGTGAGGTCAGACGTCTCAAGAAAGAGAGAAACGCTCTTATCCTGGCGCATAATTATGTGCCCAGAGACATTCAGGACGTATCCGACGTCATCGGGGATTCTTTGTTCTTGGCCCAACAAGGCGCTGCATCGGACGCGGATTATCTCGTCGAGCCATCCGTTTTATTCATGAATCAGATATTGGCCGCTCTCAAAAAACCTCACCAAACAGTTTTGGCCCCCAGCCTCGAAGCGCTTTGCTCTTTGGCCGCTCATGCTGACGTGACCAAGATTCGGGATTGGAAAGAAGAACATCCAGACGGAATTGTCATCAGCTATGTAAACACATATCTCGAAGTAAAGGCCGAGAGTGATTACTGTTGCGCGTCCGCCAACGCGGGCAAGGTCACCCTCCACATCCTGGAAAATTCCGGGGCCAAGCAACCCATACTGTTTTTGCCCGACGTCTTTCTGGGGTTCTACGCGGCCAAGCTTCTGGAGAGTAAAGGACATTCTCTGGATCGACTTCATCTCATGATGGGCGCATGTCACGTACATGAGAGGATCCGCCCGCATCACGTCCTGGAGCAACAACAACTACATCCTGAAGCTATCACGGTGGTCCACCCCGAGTGCGGATGCACCAGCGCCTGTATGCGCCAAGTGAACGAAGGCATCGTGCCCGAGGATATGCTCCAGTTCCGATCGACTCAGGGCATGATCAAATTGGTAGAGGAAGTCCCCCACCCCGAAGTCATCGTGGCCACCGAGGTCGGAAACCTCCATCCCATGTCCAAGGCAGTTCCGGACAAAACTCTGATCCCCGCCAGTCGTGAAGCTCTTTGCGCCTACATGAAGCAAAACACGCTGCAAAACCTGTATGAATGCCTGCGGGATCTGAAGCATGAAATCACAGTGGATCCGGAACTGGCTCGGCGCGCTCGAATACCCATCGAGCGCATGCTCGAAATCGTATAACACCCAATACCACCAGATATGGACATTCGCTCTAAAATCCGCAATTGGCTCCTGGAAGATTTTGGAGACGCTCCCCTTGAATACGAGGCCGAAAAAGAACCCTCGTGCGTGGCGGAGTTGCGTTCGAAAAGCGATGCCATTCTCGCGGGTTCTCTGTTCTTCCTTCCTGTCTTGGAGGAAACCCAAAATCTTTTGGCTCTCGGGAAAAGTCAATCGCCCGAGGTCAACTGGTTAAAAGATGAAGGTGCCAGAATTTCCAAAGGCGAACTTCTAGCGCACGTTTCCGGTCACACCCAGACCATCCTGAAGGCGGAGCGCACCGCGCTCAATCTCCTTTCGCATATCTCTGAAATCGCGACGCATACGGCAAATACATTGGCTTGTTTCGGAGACTTCCCAAAAACTTTCAAAGGCACCATTGATACAAGAAAGAATCGGCCGGGCCTGCGTTATTTTGAAAAATACGCAGTCCGCGCAGGCGGCGGGAGGAACCATCGACTCGGATTATTCGACGGGGAAATGATAAAAGATAACGACATCGTCGCTGCCGGTTCCATCCCCGCCGCCATCGACAGACAATTCGGCAACCGCTACATGACGGAAACTCAAATCGAAGTACAGAATTTAACGCAGCTTGAAGAAGTCGTCGAAGACGGACGAGTGCACATGATTCTGCTCGATAACATGGACATCGAAACACTCCAGCAAGCCGTTGCCAGGGTGAGAGAGGTTGGGATCACTTTGAAAACGCAAAAGCCCTATGAAATCGAGGCCTCCGGCATCGGCGGATCCGACATCAGAAGGGTCGCGGAAACGGGGGTGGATTATATTTCCACCAGTTCACTCGTTCGCTCGGCACCCCCTCTTGACTTTCACATGAAGATCACGAAAGTGGATTTATGATATTCTTGGGAAACCATTTTTTTATGCTCCATGTTGAAATTCTGTTTCTCTGATTTGCTCACTTCCGAGGGGAATAATGTCTTTAGAAGTCAATTCGAAAAGTGTGGATTATTACAAAGCCTCCGATGGGCGCATAATTGCTATACACATCAAAGGAGATTTCAACGATTACGCCAAGTTCCCACCTTATCTGGATACCGATGAAGCGAAAGAACACATCCGTACCGCATACGCCGGCCAGGACATCGAAGCGGAGCGCAATACCAAAGCCCACCTGACGGATGATGAAATACCCCTTCAGATCATCGTCTTGAACAGACCCAAAGGCGCGATTACCAAAGCGCATTATCACGTGGTGGAAGAGAGGACCACGAATACCACACGGCATCAGATTCTCTTGTGTCAGCGCGGGAAGGTTCGAGTCGGCGTATTCACCAAGGAAGGGGAAAATCTGGGCGATGCGATTCTGCATCGCGACGATCTCATACTGATGTACGAGGGTCACGAAGTCGAATTCCTGGAAGATGATTCAAAACTCATCGAAATCAAAGAAGGTCCATTTCCAGAAACGGATGAACGGGATAAAGTCGATTTGAAATAAATTGATATGGGCACAAACCAATCAGATTATCCGGAGAGAGACCATGAAATTTTGCACCTTTGAAGTGCGAACGCCTGTTGGCCCATTCGAGCGTTTGGGCGCCGTTGTATCCGAAGGTGAGGACCTCCGGTACGTCGACCTTAATTTCGCGGCGGCGGCGGAATTCAAGCAGCGTGGCTCCTCAAGACCCCAAGCCATGGCGGACGCCCTCATTCCATCCGACATGCTGGCCATCGCGGCATCGGGCAAAGGCGGTATCGAAGCCGCTGAAGAAGCGCTCGAATACGCTCTCGAACATGAAGACACCAGCGGTCCTCGCGGGGAGCAAATCATCTATGCGCCAAGCGAAGCCCGGTTGCTCGCGCCCATCAAACAACCCCCGCTCATTCGCGGCTTCGCCGGATTCGAACGTCACCTGAAAAAAACATTCGAAGTGATGAACATGGAAATCCCCAAAACCTGGTACGAGCGCCCCCTTGCCTTCAAAGCGAGTTGTGGTCACATGGCCGGGCCCGAGGAGGAAGTTCCCTGGCCGAGCTTCACCGAAAAAATGGATTTCGAACTCGAGTTCTGCTGCGTTATCGGCGTGCCGGGGAGAGACATCTCTGAAGAAGATGCGCATGAGCACATCTTTGGTTACGCGATATTGAACGACTGGAGCGCCCGGGACGCGCAGGGCGGCGAAATGGCGATGGGAACCGGACCTTACAAAAGCAAGGACTGGTGCTGGAGCCTCGGCCCCTGGATAGCCACTCCCGATGAGGTTGGAGATCCCAAAAATATTCCCATGGCCGCCAGAGTCAACGGAGAAACGTGGGTCGAAACCACACCAGGAGAGATGTACTGGACTTTCTCTCAAATCATCGCCTACACCGCCAGGGACGAGAATCTCCTGACGGGAGACCTGATGGGGTCCGGCACCGTTCCCGGAGGATGCGGTATGGAAATGGATCGCTGGATTCAACCAGGGGATGTGGTGGAAATTGACATGGGGCCGCTGGGCGTCATGAGAAACAAGGTTGGCGAAAAACCGGAGCCCAAACCCTACACGTACAAATAACCTTACGATTCTGGTTCCTGATCGTCTGCTTGCGGGTTCATGATGTGAACAACTCTTTGCGGGAAGGGTATCTCGATGCCTTCCTCGCGTAGCCGGCTTTCAATCTCGAATCTCAAATCACTTGCGACCCCCAATCGTCTCATCACATCTGAAGTAAAGCACCGCAATTCGAAATCCAGGCTGCTTGCGCCAAAATCGCGAAACACGACGGTAGGCGCAGGATCATTGCTCACCCGCCCGTTCTTCTCGGCGATATCCATAAGAATCTCCCGAACCTTTTCCACATCGGAGCCGTAAGCCACGCCTACTCCTATCTCCACGCGACCATACCGATCCCTGTGCGTCAGGTTGGTAACCGATGTCGAAATAATCTCCGCGTTCGGAATAATCACAGAAGCGCGCTGCCACGTTTCAAGCTCCGTCGCACGAAACTGTATTCTTTTCACAATTCCCTCATCACTACCTACGCGCACCCAATCGCCAACCTTGATGGGTCTTTCAACCAAAAGTATCAATCCCGAAATAAAGTTGTTCACTACATTTTGTAGTCCGAAACCGATCCCCACCGAGAGCGCGCTGACAACCAGCGCCAGATTCGAAAGATCGATTCCCGTAACTGAAATACTCAAAAGCGCGGCAACGATAACACCCGCATAACCGAACCCTGCGTTCAAGGAGTGGCGAATACCCGCAGGCAAATTCGTCTGTTCGAGAAAACGTTCGGACAACTGTCTTTGCAAGAACCTTGCTCCGGCCATGGCCATGAAAAAGACAGCGATAGCCAGAAAAATATCGATGACAGAGATGTGGATGCTGCCAACCTGGAATCCGGACAGGGTTTTCAGCGTCCAGCGAAACAGATCATCCGGGGGCACTCCCCAAACAGGTACGATAATGAGGATGCCGCAAAGGAAAATAACAGGATCGACAATCACTCGTCCCCAAGATTGGAACCTCTCGAGCACGCGGGAAGGAAAATGGAGCTTGTCTTGTATGGATTCGGATTTAGTCGACAAAGATACCAGTTCGTGGATGAAACCACGCAACAGAACCACTATCCACAGCAGAAGGCCAGTCCAAATCAGGTTGGTGAGAAGGCGTTTGCCCAAATCGCCATATCCAACAAACAACGCTGCAATACCGATTACCGCGAGTAATCTTACAGTGCGACGGATCAATCTACTCGCCTGTCCGCCCTGTTGGGTTGCTCCTTCTTGGGTCGCATCGGCTCGCCAGAGTCCCTCCCGCCCGAGCTTGACGACAAAACAACCCTCCAATGCGCCGAATACTGTAGCGTAAATGGACATCGCCTCGGCGGACCTCACCCCTTGGACTTCAAGGTTCGAGAAAAACATGTCGGCTGAAAAAACAGCCGTCAGCATAAGAATCAAACGATTTGCGCTTTGCGCATTCTCTGAAGATTGCCCTGTGAACCGCCAAGTCGGTCGCTCGGGGGAGAGAAAAGACTTCGCAAACGCGACTACCACCAAAAAGAACAAAATGGATATCAGAAGTGATGTGAGCGCATCGCCAAAGAGGCCACTTACCAAAGCGCCCGGCGGGGTCACCCACAAATAAAGGGCCGCTAAAACTGCCACCGGCAAAATACTGTTGCCAACGCCTTCTACGATGGCGGCGCCAAACCGACGCGCATATGAGGGTTCCAACATTTCGGGGTCGCGACCGAACATGCTCAAGACGCTCCGTCGTATTCCCCACCCAAGACC
>WTGD01000005.1 GCA_011523725.1 Nitrospinota bacterium | reverse complement strand
GTCGAAGACCGTCATGTGCGGCCAGACGGCGTAGGACTGGAACACCATGCCGAGGTTTCTCTCCTCAGGCGTCAGGAAAACCTCATTCGCCACGGAGGTGACGTAGTCGCCCTCGATTTGGATGTCGCCGCTATCGGGGTGCTCGAGGCCGGCGATGCACCGGAGCGTCGTGGTTTTTCCGCAGCCCGAAGGCCCCAGCAGGGTGACGAACTCCCCTTGCTCGACGGACAAGTCGATTCCCGCCACGGCCACTTCGGGCCCGAATGATTTTACCAGTTTCTTGATTTCGACGAATGACACGCTGTCTATCCTCTAGGGTCTGACGGCCAGTGTATGATCCGGGTCGAGGCGCACGTACACCTTCTCGCCCACGCGCAGGCGTTCTCTGGAGTGCGCCAGAACCTTCCACTCGAATTCACCCCATTTCACCCGGCAATCGAGGCAGTTACCCAGGAAGACGGACTGGATGACCTCGCCTTCGATCCGGGGGCCGTCCTTCGGTTGGCGCGAGGCGTCCACGTTCTCGGGCCGGACGGAGAGAAAGGCGTCGTCGCCCTCTGCGAGGCCGTCGGCGAGCAGGCAGGGCAGTTGTACGCTCTCACCGCCCTGGGATATCTCGATGGTCCCGGCGCCGCCTCCGCCGTTCGACACGATGCGGCCCTCGGTCAGGTTCGCCACGCCGATGAAGTCGCTCACGAACTTGTTGACGGGCCGCGCATAGATGGAATGGGGTCCGCCCGTTTGCTCGATGTGTCCCTTGCTCATCACGATGATCTCATCGCTCATCACGAGAGCCTCCGCCTGATCGTGCGTCACGTAGATCGAGGTGATGCCGATTTCGTGCTGGATGCGCTTGAGTTCGACGCGCATCTGCTCCCTGAGCTTGAGGTCGAGGTTGCTGAGCGGCTCGTCGAAGAGCAGAAGGCGGGGGCGGAAGACCATCGCGCGGGCAAGGGCCGCCCTTTGCTGCTGGCCGCCCGAGAGCTGCGTGGCGTTCTTGTCCGCCATATCGGTGAGACCGACGATCTTGAGCGCCTCGGCGACGCGATCGTCGATTTCCGACTGCGCCATGTTGCGTATCTCGAGCGGATAGGCCACGTTCTGCGACACGTCCATGTGCGGCCAGATGGCGTAGCTCTGGAACACCATGCCGATGTTTCGCTTCTCGGGCGCGGTGTTGATGCGCTTTTCTATCGAAGTGACCGGGTCCGAACCGATGCGGATTTCGCCCGCATCCGGCTTGTGGAGGCCGGCGATGCACATGAGCGTCGTGGTCTTCCCGCAGCCCGAAGGACCGAGCAGGGTGAGGAATTTCCCCTCCGGGATACCGAAGGAAATGCCGTCCACGGCGCGGTCGTCGCCGAAGTATTTCACGAGATGATCGACCTGAAGATAGTTGTTTTCGCTCATCGTCCTACGCGGTCAGCGCCTCTTTGCCGGCGACTTTCCTGAAGATGACGACGCAGATCAGAAGCGCGACCGTCTGTGCGATGGAAAGGGCCGACGTCATGGGTTCGTTCTCGAAGTTCGAGAGATAGTACACGCCGACGGAGAGCGTCTCCGTTCCGGCGGAGTAGAGTATGATGGAGATGGAGAGTTCCCTCAGGAAAATGACGAACAAGAGAATCCACCCGGCGAAGATGCCCGGCTTCAAGAGCGGAATGGTGATTCTCCGGAGCGTTGTCAGCCAGGTAGCCCCCGCCATGCGCGAGCTCTGGTCGAGTTCCTCGGATACGGCCATCATGATGGAGGAGATGTTCCGCTGCCCGTACGGGAAAAAGCGCGTGATGTAGCCGAGCAGCAGAATCCAGAGCGTGGCGTATATGGGGGTCTTGATGTAGGTGACGAGAACGCCCATCGCCAGCACGATGCCGGGGAAGCCGATGGGGATAACGCTCAGGAAATCGAGCACTCTCGCGCCATAACCCTTGGTGCGGTGGATCATGTAGCTCACGATAATGGCCACTACCATGGCGATGGAAGCGCCGCCGAACGCGAGGATGAAGCTGTTGATGATGCCGTTGGTGGCCGCGTCGATGCTCTCGGGCCACCAGAAGAAGAGCACCTTCTGGTAGTTCCAGAAAGTGAGCTCCGACCAGATAATTCTTCCCGACCATATCTTGTGCAGGCTCACGAAGAAAAGGCAGATGATGGGAAGAACCACGGCGACGCACACGTAGAACACGTTGTAGGCGAAAGCGAGCCACTTCCATCCGCCCAGATCGATGAGATTCGGCCGGAAGCCCTTACCGGTCACCGTCGTATAAGAGCGTGGCGCGATGATCCTGTGCTGAATCCAGATAAAGAAGGCCGTCACCACGCCCACCACCATGCTCATGGCGGCGCCAAGGTAGTGGTTCGCGTCATCACCCACCGCCTTGGTGAAAATCTGCGTGGTCAGTGTTTCCCAGCCAAAGGGGGCGGAGAGCTTGAACGGGACGCCGAACTCACCGGCCGTCGTCACGAACACGATGATGGCGCCCGAGAGAATCGCGGGCGTCACGAGGGGCAGCGTGATGGTGAATGTGGTTCTCAGGAGACCCGCTCCCGTCGTTCGCGCGCTGTCCTCGAGCGATGGGTCCATGCGCCTGAGCGAACCCACCACGAACAGGTAGACGAGGGGGGCGAAGAAGATGCCCGTCACCCAGATGACGCCCCAAAGATTGTTGACGTTGAAAAGCGGGAAATCGATTCCAAAGGCGGATTTCGCCATGTTGTTCAACAGGCCGACTTTCGGAGAGGCCAGGTTGTGCCAGGCGATGGCGCCCACGAAAGGACTCAGGAAGAAGGGGATGAGGTTAAAGGGCTCGAGCTGTTCCCGGAACGG
Organism: Nitrospinota bacterium; assembly: GCA_011523725.1. Taxonomy (GTDB): domain Bacteria; phylum UBA8248; class UBA8248; order UBA8248; family UBA8248; genus Bin107. Next base: position 6,448 of record WTGD01000005.1, on the reverse strand, counting down.
GCAGTTGGTTCTCGCGTTGATCCACGCGAGCGATACGCCCAGTAGTGTCGCCAGGATGGTGCAGCCCGTACTGATGATGGCGGTGTTGATGAGGGCTTTTTTGATGACCCGGCCCTGGAATATATCCCTGTAGTTTTGCAGCCCCCACTCGGTGTCGAACCCCAGGTCGTCGAGCACCAGAAAGCTGTTGATGACGAGCGCGACCAAGGGCACGATGACCGCCACCGCCACGATGAGGCCGACGATGGTCGTAATGATGTTCTCCTGCGTGAACCAGGTTCGCCAGCCGCGCGGGGGAGCGACGTCGATTTGGGGTACTGCGGTGTCCGTAGCCATAATGTTATCGATGCAACCTTTCCTGCGAACGCATTTGTGTCCGGGAATACGAGGATAAGACTATAAGAAACGCCGCTTTCAAAAGCAACACGCTCCGCGAACCGTTGCGCCGATTCGCGGAAAATTTCTGTTAATGAAAATCAGGTGGTTCGCGCTACATCGCCAAGGCTCCGCCCCGCCTGCGCTTGAATGGCGACACTGGCCGAGCCCTCGCGGCATGGCGCACCGTAATTCCCCCGTTTGATAAAGGAAGGGTGGGAGCCCGTTGTGGACTCCCACCCGTTCCGAGCGACTATCTATATACGTCTTACTTGAAGCGCTTGATGAATTCGGCGCGCGTCGCCTTGAACTTCTTCTGCGCGCCCACCCAGTCCTTGAGACCCAGCAGCTTGTGCTTGCTCAGGTCGAGAAGGTAGGGAGCCACAACCTTGGGCGGCTTGTAGCCGGCGCGGAAGCTGTAGACGGCCTCGCCTTCCACGTATACGTCTGTGCCTTCCTTGGTGAGAAGGAATTCAACCAGCAGTTTGCCGGCGCTGGGGTTCGGCGCGCCATTCAGGACGGCCGCCTGGTTGCCCAGCATGACCTGGCCTTCCTTGTAGTAGCCGGTCCTGAGGACTTTGGCGAGGTCGGGTTTCTTGAGGACGTTCTGATAAACGCGGCCGGTAATGTTCCAGGGATCGAGGCCGCGCTCACAGTTGATGAGCACCTGCATCTTCGGCTCGGTGCGGAACATGACGACGGGCTTCGTGGCCTTTAAGTCGTCCCAGTACTTGTTCATGTCCATGCCGTTCTCGATGAGCGAGATGACGGTGTTGGTGTAGGTGAAGCTCTTGGTGATGTCGCCGGCGATGGTCTTGCCCATCACGTTCTTCGCGATGGTGTCGGCATACGACGTGACGTTGATGTCCTTCATGCCGGGGCAGGCGGTGTTCCAGACGGGCTGGAAGGTGTAGGCCAGCGGCGTCACGACGTAGGGGTAGTTCGCGTACTGACCGGCTTTCTTGATCACGTCTGCGAAGTGCTTGTTCCACTCGGCGCTGTCGAGCTTGTGGTACGCGCCGCGTTTCTGGGCCGCGGCGAAGAAGCCGGGCGCGCTCACCACGTGAACGTCGACGGTGAACTTCTTGGCCCGCATCTCCTGGCGAACCTGGGAGACGGTGGCGCCGGTGCCTTTACGCAGGTTGCGGAACTTGAAGCCGTCGCCGAGGCCGTAGTGCTTGGCAAAGGCCGGACCCATGCGCTTGGCGGTGCGGTCGCTGAACAGAGGGTTGATGATGGTGACGGCGCCCTCTTTTTTGGCCGCGCGAACGAGATCTTTCTGGTTTTTCATCATCGCTTCGGATACGAGCGCACCCGATGCGAAGACGGCCAGAGCCGCGACGGCGGCGACGAAGTAATGGATACGGGATTTCATCGAGAATCTCCTCATGCAGGAATAGAGTGGGGGCCAAGCCCCCGGTTAAAAAGGTTCGCGTAAACTTTCTTGTAAACAATAAATCCGCACAGATCGAGAAAACAACGGGCTTTGGCTTGTTTTCTTTACTGTCTGCGGAATTTTGTGGTAGGGAAGATATCAGATTCACGTTGTCTGTCAAATGCTGTTTTTCCGGCAGGCGAAATTTGCGCCGCTTATTCACACATTCCGGTCAAGAGGCGAGGGGAGGGAAGCGACTTACTCGCTGAGGACGAAAGCAAGAGAACTCCGGCGCCTCTCCGGTTCGAGTCCCTTTGTGGCCTTCCCATGCAAGATGGAATTTCGAGAAAGGATTCTTCTTGAACGTGAAATCGACCGGTTTCCCCCTTATCCAGAGCCACAGGCTGGAGGCCCCCCAGGGTTCGTTCATGGAGAACGTGGAGGTGATCCTCATTGGAGAGGGGCCTTTCATCCTCTTCGATGCGGGATACCCCGAGTGCGTTCCCGAGATGCTCTCCTGGGTGGAGTCGCGCGCCGGGGGGGCGCTTGAGAAACTCGTCCTCACGCACCACCACTTCGACCACTCGGGCGGCGCGAAGGCGATCTGCGAGCGATTCGGCGTCACTGCTTACGCTCATCCCCTGGAGATGCGCTTGCTGGAAGAGGAACAGCCGGGCCTGCCGGTTTCTCCAATCAGGGAAGGGGAATTCGTCGAGTTGGGAGAGATGCGCCTGGAAGCCATACTTACGCCGGGCCATTCTCCCGGACATCTTTCTTTTTGGTGGAAGGAGGAGAGAATTCTTTTAGGGGGCGACAACGTTTTGCTCCCCTCGACGACGGCGGTGACTGCGCCCAGGGGGAACCTGGGGGACTATCTCGAATCACTTGAGAAGGTGAAGAAACTGGCGCCTCGCCTCATCTACCCTGGCCACGGCCCCGTTATTGAAGATCCGATCAGCAGGATCGATGAGCTTATCGAGCACCGCAAGATGCGCGATGCGCAGTATCTCGAAGCGCTGGAGGCCGGGCACGATACGCCCGCCAAGATAGCGGAGCAGATATATCAGGATTTGCCGGAAGGCAAGAGAAAGCTGGGCGCCTGCGTGATAGAACTGCATCTGGAGCGGTTCGTGAAATCCGGAGAAGTCGCGTGCGCAGACGGGCGCTATTCACTAACAACAGGGCCGCTTTAGGGAGAAGGGGCTTTTGCTCACCAACTGCCATACGCTGGTTTTGCGAAAACTGCTGGAGCGCCACCCCGGGATGCCTCATCCCGGGGATGACGCCTACGTCTACAACGTGGCGCCCGATTCCCTGCCCCTCTCGGGAGAATTCAAGCCTAGGGAAACCCACCGCTTCGCTCCGCCGGCGGGAGTGATGGAGCGATTCCCGAAACTTTTGTGGGTGAAATGCCATCTGGTGGTCGACAACCTGTGTCACTACGGGAGCATCGCCAAGGGAGAGACCGGATTGTCTCCCTCTCAAAAGCAGGGCTACACCTATCGGAAAGGGGTCGAGCTCATCCCCCTGATGCGTGAATACACGACAGAAATGGGCGTTGCGCCCGATGAAGCGAGCCTCCACTATCTCGCGCACGTGCTGGTTGAAATCGCAGTGGATTACGCCATCCATCTCGACGACGGGGCGGTGGGAGAACAACTCCGGGACGCTCAGAGCGCGATGAGCGAGGCGCAAAAACGAGAATACGCCGAGGGTCTCGGCGCTTTATATCGTTGTGCGCCGGAAAAAGTCGCGCGGGCGCGCGGTGCGCCACGGAAGTTTTATGGCGATTGGCACGATGTTGAGCATCTCTTCGTGAATGGCCGGACGAAAATCGTCCTGAGGAAACTCAGGCTGCCTTTCAGCGAGGAAAACACGGAGAAGACGTGCCGCCTCATTGAAGAAGGGGCGCAGATGATGGGCGATTATATGGATTTCATCGACGATTCCGTGGGTGCGCTCTCCGATTGGGAGGCATGGGAAGGAGAGGTCGTCATAGAGGGTGAGGCTTCCTGAGGCTTCGCGCGCCGCGCTGGCAAAGCGCCCCGGAGATTTTCCGCGCGGTCGCGCCGGTCCCTCATTTGCCGGGAGTTCCGTAGGGGCGGGCCCCTGTGCCCGCCCGCCGATCATGCGCATTCCGGCGTCGGACAGGCACAGGGGCCTGTCCTTACACCGCAACCCGGACGACGAGGTTTTTTTTCAATATCCCAGGGAACCGCCCGGAGTCCGAAAAGGTGGTTTTTCGGCAAGGAAGCGGCGAGGGGCGGTCAATCCTTGACCGGCGGCCGTGGAGACAACCAGCCTTCCATCACCCCTTCGATGTGCGATATCCGCGCTTCAAGAGCGCTGATTTTCCGCCACAAGGAGAACCAGCCAAGGCTGAAAAGGATAATCATCGGCAAGTTGGATTGATCCAGCAACGCGACCCAGTTCATCATCCCCTCCGAAAAGAAAAGCAACCGGGTCCTCTAAAACGAATCTTGACACGTGCGTTCAAGCGAATCAACCTACTTTTCAATGCCGCTGAGGCATTCAGGGAGATTGCTTCAACCCCGATGTCCAGGCGAAAATCACCACGCACTGCATCCTCCCGCGCCATTCCTCAAGTTTTTTGCGCAGGAATAACTCGCAGTTTTCAGGTTCGTTTCTGCTTCGGGCCGGGTTTTCCCGGCCGTCGGGATTGCGCGTTCTAGTTCACGGAGGCCTTCAGGCCCGCTCCCGCCTTGAACTTCGGCACGGTGGCCGCCGCCACCATAATCTCCTCGCCCGTTCTCGGGTTACGCGCCTTACGCGCCGCCCGCTGTGAGACGCTGAAGGTGCCGAAGCCCGTGAGCGTCACCTTGTCTCCGCTCTTGAGCGCCGAGGTTACGGCGCCCACGAATGCGTCGACCACGCCCTGGGCGCTCGACTTGCTCAGGTTCGCCTGCGCGGCGATAGCGTCTGCGAGTTGGCCTTTGTTCATGTTCTTCTTCTCCTCTTTCACCTTGAGCGGCGCGCGGGCGGTGCGTGCGCGCTCACGCCTTTTCTGTTTGCTGAAACCGCGTTCAGCAACAGAAATACGAAATGTGTTAGGCGGAAGTGAAATACGGGGCGGGTAATCATGTTACAACAGGCGGATTATAGCTATCCATGAGGCTTCATGCAAGCCCAAATCGCTTGTCCAGCAACGATTCGCGGGAAAGGTCACTGGGTGGGAAATCGCCACATCGCGTCGTTTCCAACCATCTGGTCGTAGGAAAAAAGCGCGACGCCGTCGGCGCCCGCCTTCTGCGCGGCGCGCCATTCGCGCCACACGCCCGCCGGGTTTTTGGTGAACAGATACGCTCCCAGGCCGATGATGACTCCGGGCGCGCGCGGATTCTGTGTTTTCACCCTCCTGGCGGCGATAGCGCTTCGACTGATTTGGGCGGCCAGATGCTCGTCCGCCGTGTAGTTCATCACGACGGCTTTATCCAGAAATCCGCCTTCCAGCCAGCCGCGCCAATCCTGAAACGCGGCGAGATAGGCCCGTTCTTCCCAGGGAAGAACAGCAGCAGAAACAATAACTTGTTTCCTTAAACTTCTAGTCTTTTCGTGGACATTCCGGACTGTTGCCGTGACCTGCTTGCGGCGCCACTCATCCCAGGCCGCCGCGTCAGCGCGCTTCGCGCTTGCGCCTGCGCGCGGCGCGGTCTTATGGGTCTCTTGCGTGAAACGGGCCATGGAGGCCTCGTTGTAGCCGAAATCGAGCCGCGGGGAGAAGCGGGAACCCGGCGATATGGGAAGCGCGTAGGGGTAGCGGATGAAATCGAGGTGGATTCCCGCCAGGCGCGGATAGTTCCGCACCAGATGCGCCGCGACGTCGATGATGCGCCCCCGCACCGCCGGGTTGCCGGGGTCGAGAAAAATTCCTGGCGTCCCCAGGCCAAAACCTTTCGCCCACGCGGGTTTTCCCGAAAGGGGATATTCGAGCAGGGAACGCCCGTATTGATCCTTGAGCACGGCTTCTTGCCCGAGTTCCTGGATGATGGGCGCTTTCTTGTTTCTCGCGAGCGCGAATGCGTTTATCCACGCATGGACCCTGATGGGACAGTCGCATTCCTCGCCCCGGGAGGCCAGGGCCAGCAGGAGCGCCAGCGGATCCTGGCCGGCCCGGTTTGAGGGAGAATCATCGGCGAGCTTCGTCGGGAACCACGCGCGGCCTGAGCGGTAGACTTGCGCGTAAATGTCCGTGACGCCCGCGGCGCGCGCGCGTTTTACCAGAGCCTTGATCTTCTCGGCGCTGTCCAGGGTTCTGTTCGGGCCCTCCGCCTGCACCCAAAGGCCGACCTCGAAGGATTTCGGAGCGAAGAGACGCGCGAGAAAATTCTCGTCAAAGGAAGAACACCCGGAAACCAGGAACGCCATGAGCAAGAGGCAGAAAATGCCTGTGAGCCGAAATCGCTTCATCCGGGTTTTCCGCGGGCGGGAGTGCGGGAAGAGAACGCTCCAGAGAAGTTTTCGTCGCCGCTTCCTTGTTCGGGGGGCGGGAGCCGATGCGCACAAACTACACGTTGCGCCGAGGGGTGGTCAACGCAAAGCGGGAGGATTCCAGGAGAAATAGATGTTGGGCGAAAATGCGACCCCGCTCGGAGTTGTTGAAGAAGTCCCTGACAGGGTAAAGGCAACCCCCCTACCCCCCTTGACAGGGGGGTATAAAAAGGCGATGCGCCCCCGCCG
>WTGD01000154.1 GCA_011523725.1 Nitrospinota bacterium | reverse complement strand
GACGTCTACATCTCGATCTCAAGCTCCGTGAACCCCCAGTTCCGCGAGTTCGAGCGGTTCTCCACGACTGTGGTGAACGCCTACGTCGGTCCGGCGGTGGGGCGGTATCTCTCCAAACTCCGCCGCGGCGATATCGGGAAGCTGGACTACCGGAGCATCTACATCATGGGCTCGGCAGGCGGCGTGATGGACATCGACACGGCGGAGGCCTTTCCGGTGCGCACCATCTTTTCGGGCCCTGCCGGCGGGGTCACGGCTGGGCGCTTTCTCTCCGACGATCTCGAGCTGCCGAATCTCATCACCTGCGATATGGGCGGAACGAGCGCGGACGTCGCCCTCCTCCTCCGGGACCGGATTCTTTACGCCAAGGATGCCGTCATCTCGGGCGTACCTGTCCGCGCCGCCCAGCTCGAGATAAAAACCGTCGGCGCGGGCGCCGGGAGCATCGTGTGGGTCGACGTCGACGGGGCGCTTTGCGTGGGACCGAAGAGCGCGGGCTCCTCGCCGGGTCCCGCCTGTTATGGATTCGGTGGAGAGGAGCCCACCGTCACCGACGCGAACGTCATCTTGAACCGGATCGGAGACAGCGCCCTTCTCGGCGGGAAGATACGGGTGGACGCCTCGCTGGCGCGCGCGGCGATGGCACCGGTGCGAGACAGGCTCGATTTCGGCTCTCCCGAGGAGCTGGCCGAGGGATCGCTTAAAATTCTCGTGGCCCGGACGGTCCGGCTCATCCGCGAGATCTCGCTGGAGCGGGGATTCGACCCGCGCGAATTCGCCTTCGTGGCCTTCGGCGGGGCGGGGCCGATGCACGCCACGGCCATCGCGGATGAACTCGACATGGAAACGGTCGTGGTTCCGTCTCACCCGGGGAATTTTTCCGCCCTGGGGCTCGTGATGGCGAAGATGCGCCGGGATGCGACCGCCACCTACCTCGAACGCTCCTCCACCCTCGATCTGGCGGACCTGCGCGGGCGGCTCGCCGAGATGGCGGAGGGGGTCGAGGATCGCCTCCTTGCCGACGGCGTCCGGGAGGAGAGCATCTCTTTGTCGATTTTTCTGGAGATGCGCTGCCTCGGGCAGGCGCATGAGATTCCCGTTCCCCTGGAGTCTTCACCTGACCAGGTGGATATCCCAACCATCGAGAGCGCCTTTGATAAGATTTATGCCGAACGCTACGGCCGCAACCCGGACCCCGCGAGCGAATGGGAGGTGATCTCGATCCAGATCATCGGCGAGGGAGAGGTCCGGGCGTATTCACCGAAATCCTGGCGAGCAAAGCGCGGGGGCGGCGAGAGTCCCAGGGAGGTTCGGAAAGTCTGGTTCGATGGAGAGTGGTGCGATACTTGCGTGTTTGAGCGGCTTGACCTTGCGCCTGGAGCGGCCGTGGAAGGTCCCGCCATTATAGAGGAGAGCGGAGCCACGACGGTGATTCCTCCCGGGTGGCGCGCCGCGACTCACGCGAGCGGGCATCTTCTGCTGCGGCGCTGCCAGGACAACCGGGGTGCCTCCTGCCATGAATGAAGAGGTGGAGAGATGACTTCAAAAAAAGGGACGGACTTCCTCGAAAGGGCCCGTTCTTGCCTTCCGGGCGGTTGGCTCGGAGACCTGACGCTTCCCGACGAGATGATGCTCATCGCATCCCGCGGAGAGGGAAGCCGCCTTTATGACGTCGATGGGCGCGGTTACCTCGATTTCACGATGGGCGGCGGATCCCTGATTCTGGGCCACGCGCATCCGTCCATCCTCGAGGCGGTGCGAAGGCAGATGGAACTCGGCTCCACCTACTATACGCTGAGTGACCGCTCCATCGAACTGGCCGAGGAACTGGTGAAAGCGATCCCTTGCGCGGAACTGGTGCGTTTCGCTTCCACGGGCGGGGAGGCCACGTTCTACGCGCTGCGGCTGGCGCGCGCCTTCACGAGCAAGGAGAAAATCCTGAAATTCGAAGGGAGCTACATCGGCCACAGCGACTACGGAATGATGAGCGTCTCCCCTCCGCGCCCGAACCTGTATCCGTCTCACCACCCCGATTCTGCCGGAATCCCCGCAGCGGTTCAGGAACTGGTAATCACGGCGCCCTTCAATAATGCCGATATCGCCTGCGGGCTGGTGGAAGAGCACGCCGGGGAGCTTGCCGCGGTAATCGTCGAACCCGTTCAGCGGTCGATTCCCCCGGCCCCGGGTTTTCTGGAGCAACTCCGCCAGGTGACGACCGAACGCGGGGTGCTGCTCGTATATGACGAGGTGGTCACCGGATTCCGGCTGGCCTACGGCGGGGCGCAGGAGTATTTCGGCGTCGTTCCCGATCTGGCGGCTTACGGCAAGGCTGTCGCCTGCGGATTCCCTCTTTCGGCGGTCGCGGGAAGGGCGGACGTGATGGAGCTGGCAGACCCCGTCCGCAAGGGGGAGCCGGAGTACGTCTACATCAGCGGCACGCTCTCGGGCAATCCGACCTGCGCCGCCGTGGCGCTCGCCACCCTGGAGGAACTGTCCCGGCCCGGCGTCTACGACGGCCTGCGCGGGATGGGGGAGCGATACCGGGGGGAGCTTGCGGCATTGTTCGACGAACACGGGATTCCCGCCCGGGTGCAGGGAATCGGACCCTTTTTCCAGATATTCTTCACGCCGAATCCGGTCACGGACTACCGGGGTCAGACGCAGGCAGACCGGAAGCGGTTCGAATCGTTCGTCCGAAAAATGTTCGCGCGAGGCGTTTTCATGAGCCGCCGGGCCAAGAACTACCTCTCCACGGCCCACAGCGAATCGGACCTGGGCGAGTTCCTGGAAGCCGCGCGTGCCGTATGCGCCGGAGGCCTCGACTGACCATGGGCGATAACCGGACGATTCATGAGAGCGCCTCGGCCGACACCGTCACGGTCTCGGTGGTTCAGGAACTCTTGATCTCCGTGGTCCGCGAGATGCGGGTTACTTTTTCCAGAAGTGCCTTCTCGTCGATCATCAACGAGGGGCACGATTTTTCCTGCGCTCTTCTCTCGCCGGAAGGAGGTCTGGTCGCCCAGTCCGAAGATCATCCAGGGCACATCTTCCCGATCTCCTACGCCGCCGAAGCGGTTTTCACGCGCTACGGGGGCGATATTCATCCGGGCGACGTTTTCCTCCTGAACGACCCCTATATCTGCGGAACCCACATGAACGACATGGCGATGTTCTGCCCCCGGTTTTTTGAGGGGCGCGCGCTCGCCTTCCCGGCGCTTCGCGCGCATTGGGGGGACGTCGGCGGCTCTGTGGCTGGCAGTCTCTCCGGTGACGCCTCCCACATCTTCATGGAGGGGATCATCGTTCCGCCCATCCGGCTCTATTCCCGGGGCGAGTTGAACGAGGAATGCCTGGAGGTCGTTCTCCGCAACGTGCGAGGCCGCGAGGACAGGCATGGCGACCTGATGGCCATGCTCGGAACCTGCCGGCTGGCCCAGCGGCGCCTGGACGAAATCGAGGGTCGGTATGGACGGGAAACGCTCCAGGCGGTGAACGATAATCTCTTAGAGCGGGCGGAGAAACGGATGCGGGCGGCCATCCGCGCGCTTCCAGACGGGACATTCCACTACGAGAACTATATCGACAACAGCGGGACGGGAGCCGAGCCGCTGCGGATTTCGGTTCGCCTCCAGATCAAGGAAGATCAAATCCACTGTGATTTCAGCGGGACTTCCGGGCAGGTGAAAGGGCCCACGAACGCAGGCCCTGCCACGGCCGCCACGTCCTGCTTCATGGTGCTGAAATCGCTCCTCGATCCCGCGCTGAGCGTGAATGCGGGTTGTTTCCGTCCCCTGACGATGGAAGCGCCTGAAGGGTCTATTCTCAATGCGGAATTCCCCGCTCCGTTCGGCGGCGCTTCCGACGTGCGGCGCACGATTGAATCGTGCGTTCTGGGCGCGGCGGTTCAGGCGATGCCCGACCTCGCGGTGGGGGACACCAAGGGGGCGGCCAACCATTGCTACATCACCGGCAGCCAGCCGGACTCCGGCGAGGCCTTCCTCTACTATGAATATCCTGCCGGGGGGACGGGCGCTCTCGCGGGAAGCGACGGAGACCACGCCATCCGGACCTACACCGAGGGGGACTTCAACGCCGTCCAGCCAGTGGAGAGCCTAGAGGCCACGCTTCCGGTACTCGTGGAGGAGAGCGGCCTCAGGGACGGCTCCTGCGGCCACGGAGAGTGGCGCGGCGGTCTGGGAATGGAGCGGAAGGTCCGCCTGGAAACCGGCGGCGCGGGCCTCACCGTTTTGACGGACCGCGTGATCATCCCTCCCTACGGGGTGGACGGCGGGACCTCGGGCGGCGGAAACCGGTTCACGGTGTTGCGGGAAAATTCTGAGCTGGAGCCTTCAGGCGTCCCTGGAAAGGCCACGGCCTTTCCGCTCTTAGAAGGCGACGCCGTCGTCCTACGCTCCGCAGGCGGTGGTGGTTGGGGAGACCCTCTGGCCCGCACGCCCGAGGCGGTGCTGGCTGACCTCCGGCTGGGATACATCAGCCTGGAGGATGCGCGGGAAGTCTATGGCGTGGTCTTGACGGACGGTGCGCTCGATATGGCCGCAACTTCCGCTACGCGGGAGCGGATTAGAGAAAGAAGGGTGTACCTCACCGTCCGCCTGAATGACGAGGACGCCTACGGCGGCAGCAGGCGGCTTTGCCCGATGTCTCCCGAGACGGCGGGGGAACACGGATTTTCAGAGGGGATGCTCGTAGAGTACGTTCCGGTGCGCGGAGCGCCGCTCAGAGCCTGGGTGAAGATAACGCTGGGGCCGGCTTTGGGGGAAACTCCCCTCGGACCCATCGCGGCGGGCATTCTCAAACTACGGGATAAAGAGCGAATATGGCTCCGGCCGATTGAGACGCCCTACTCTCACCCTCCGCTGGCCTCGTGAGCGGGGATTCGGCTTCCAGACACCCCGAACCTATTGAATGATAATTCCTCTACACATCGAACCCGGCCCAGAAAGACTAGATTTCTGAGAGGGGAACAAGGATGCTTCAGGAAGCCGATTATCTGATAAGCGGGGGAACCGTCATCACGGTGGACGAGGATCGGCGCATTATCCGGGAAGGCGCAGTGCTTTGGATTTTGCGTGTGATTTCTAGATGAACCCGGCGACGGTGCCCTTCGCCGCGTCGAGGAAGCTGCCCGGGAAGATGCCCAGCAGCAGCGTCGCCACCACGAGCACCACCAGCACAAAAAACAGCGAGGGCGCGCTCGAGAAGCTCATCACCTCCTGGCTCTCGCCCCGGTTCTCCATGTACATCACCATGATCATGCGCCCGTAGTAGTACATCGAGACCGCGCTCATCACGAGCCCGATGGCGGCGAGCCAGTAGTATTCGGTCTGCACCGCGGCGGCGAAGAGGTAGAGCTTGCCGACGAAGCCGGCCGTAGGCGGGATGCCGCCGAGCGAGAGCAGGAACACCACGAAGGCCATCCCCGCCCAGGGGTGCGCCTGCCCGATTCCCTTCCAGTCCTCGATGTTGTCGCCCCGGTAGCCGTCGCGGCACACGAGGATCAGCATCCCGAAGGCCCCCAGGTTCGTGAACAGGTAGGCCAGCAGGTAGAACGCCACCGCGCTGATGCCGATTTCGGTGAACGTCACCTTGCCGTCGACAACGGTCATCGAGACCACCACGCCCATCAGGACGTAGCCCGCGTGCCCGATGCTCGAGTACGCCAGCATCCTTTTGAGGCTCGTCTGGGCGATGGCCGCCACGTTCCCCCACACCAGCGTGAACGCCGTGAGCGCCCACAACAGGGCGTTCCACCTGTCGGCCATGGCCGGGAAAGCCACGAAGAATATCCGCATCAGGGCGGCCACGGTCGCGAACTTCACGGCCACGGACATGAAGCCCGTAATGGGCGTCGGCGCGCCCGTGTAGGCGTCGGGCAGCCACATGTGGAACGGCGCCAGCGCCAGCTTGAAGCCGAAGCCCGCCACGAGAAGGATGAGGCCGAAGATCATCACCGGGTTCTGCGCGATGGCGGCCCCGCCTGCGCCTGAGAACGCCGCCGCGATTCCGCGAATCGATGTCGTTCCGGTGAAGCCGTAAGTGAGGGCCATGCCGTATAAGAGGATGCCCGAGGCGAAGGCGCCCATGAGGAAATACTTGAGGCCCGCCTCGCGGCTCAAGGGGTCGTGCCGCATGAACGCCACCAGCACGTAGATGCTGATGCTCATGGTCTCAAGGCCCAGGTAGATCGTAATCAGGTCGTTGCCCGAGGCCATCACCAACATGCCGAACACCGAGAAGAGCAGCATGGCGTAGAGTTCGCCGTAGTTGATCTTCTCCACCTTGGCGTATTGCAGCAGCAGCAGGATGGAGATGGCCGTGCAGAGCAGCACGCACACCTTCACGAACACGCTCAGGTTGTCGACCACGTAGAAGCCGCTGAACGTCGTTCTCGCGCCCTCGCCCCATTGCCCGAAGGCGACGAGCCCCAGAATCACGACCCCCACGAACGCCACGACGCCCACGCGGGACTTGTTCTCGAGCGACACGAACAGGTCGAGAATCAGAACCGCGCAGACGAGTATGGCCAGCCCAATCTCGGGAAGCGCCAGCGACAGGGCGATGTCGGGAATCACCACTTCCAGCATCAGAAAAACTCCATCAATTCAAGCGAAAATCCGTTTATCTTTTCTCGAGCTTCGTCATCTTGCCGAGCGCGGCTTTTTGCGGCGCCTCCGCCGCGTTCACCATCTTCACGACCTTCTTCACGCTCGCCTCCATCCTCCCGAGGAACGGCTTGGGATAGAGACCGATCCAGAACATCAGGATAATCAGCGGCAGAAGGTAGAGCACCTCGCGCGTGTTGCAGTCGGTGAGCTTCTCGTTCTCGGGATTATCCAGATTCCCGAAGAACACTCGCTGGAAGAGCCAGAGCATGTACGCCGCCCCCAGCACGATGCCGATGACGGCGAACGCCGCGTAGACGTAGCTCTTCTTGAACGCGCCGATGAGGATCAGGAACTCGCCCACAAACCCGTTCAGCCCCGGCAGCCCGATGCTGCTCAGCATCGTGATGGCGAAGAGCACAGTATAGACCGGCACGACCTTCGAGAGGCCGCCGTAATCGGAGATGAGGCGCGTATGACGCCTCTCGTAAACGACGCCCACCAGAAGGAACAAGGCGCCCGTGCTGATGCCGTGGTTGATCATCTGGAGCTGCCCGCCGAGAACGCCCTGATCATTGAGGGCGAATATGCCCAGCATCACGAATCCCAGGTGGCTTACCGAGGAGTAGGCCACCAGTTTCTTGATGTCAGTCTGCGCCATGGCCACCAGCGCCCCGTAGATGATTCCGATGATGGAGAGCAGCACCATGAAGGGCACGAAAACCTGACTCGCCTGGGGCAGCAGGGGCAGGGCGAAGCGCACGAACCCGTAGGTTCCCATCTTCAGGAGGATGCCCGCCAGAATCACGCTGCCTGCCGTGGGCGCTTCCACGTGGGCGTCCGGCAGCCAGGTGTGGAAGGGGAACATGGGGACCTTGATGGCGAAGCCGATGAAGAACGCCAGGAATATCCATATCTGGAGCGAAAGCGGTATCTTCGGCCCCACGCCGTAGAGCTCCACCAGGTCGAACGTCAGGGTTCCGGTGCCCAACTTGAGGTTGGCGAAGTAGAACGCCAGGATTCCCAGCAGCATCAACACGCTGCCGAACAGCGTATAGAGGAAGAACTTTATCGCCGCATAGAGCTTCCTCGGCCCGCCCCATACGCCGATGAGGAAATACATCGGCACCAGGGTGACCTCGAAGAACACGTAGAACAGGAAGATGTCGAGCGCGATGAAGGTGCCCAGCATGCCGGTCGCCAGCAAGAGGAGGCAGACGTAGTATTCCTTCTCGCGCTCCTCGATGGCGGTGTACGAGCACACGACCCCCACGATCATCGTGAGCGTCGTGAGCAGCACGAGCAGCACGCTGATCCCGTCGATGCCGACGAAGTAGCTCACCCCGATGGTGGGTATCCAACTCACCTTCTCCACGAACTGAAAACCGGCTTCGGACTGATCGAAATTGAACCAGAGAGGAAGCGAGATCAGGAAGTCCAAGACCGCCACCGCCGTGGCGAAACCCTTGATGGCTTTCGTCTGCTCTTTCTTCATGAAGAGCATGATGATCACCGCGCCCACTGCGGGCAGGAAGGTGATCAGCGTAAGAAGCGGCACGTTGCTCATAGTTCCTCCAAAAACCTCATCGCATCAGCGGAAAAGGTACGCGCTCAGCATCACGAAGATGCCCAACAGCATCACGAATAGATAATTCTGAACCATTCCGGACTGCAGGTATTTGAATACCTGGGAGAAAAAGCGGATGAAGCTCGCCGTGCCGTTCACCGCCCCGTCCACCGTCCGAAGGTCGAAAATGCCCGAGAAGCGGCTCGATATGACGGTGATGAGCGAACTGCCGTTCACCGCCCCGTCCACCACCTTCGCATCGAAGGTCCAGAGGCCGCGCATGAGCTTGTAGGTCGGCTCGACGATGCAGGCCTGGTATATCTCGTCGACGTAGTATTTCTCGAGAAGTAGGCGATACATGCCCCTAAAGCGCTCGTACAGGCGATTCGGCGCTTCGGTGTCTCTCACGTACATATGCCACGCCAGGGCGATGCCGCCCACGGCGACGACGATGGCCAGGATGATCAGGAGCACCACCGCCGGCCCGCTGTGTCCGCCGCCGGCCGCGGCGTTC
The DNA here is from genome assembly GCA_011523725.1 of Nitrospinota bacterium. Classification (GTDB taxonomy): domain Bacteria; phylum UBA8248; class UBA8248; order UBA8248; family UBA8248; genus Bin107. The sequence goes on along the minus strand of WTGD01000154.1, from coordinate 618 downwards.
ATCAGGTGCACGCCCTGGTCGGTGGCCAGGCCGCCCGCCGGCGCCTTCGCCAGCGAGGGCGCCAGGAAGCGGTGTATCCAGCCGGCCTCGGGCGGGAAGCCGGGAATCACGCCGCCGATAACGCTCAGGACCGCCAGGATGATGAGCGGAACCGTCATCGTCCTGGGTGATTCGTGAATGTATTCGCGGGCGTGATGATCGACGCGCATCTCGCCGTGAAACGTCATGAAGATGAGCCGGAACATGTAGAAGGCCGTCATGAAGGCCGCGACGGTGCCCATGATCCAGACCGTGTAATGCCCCGTGAAGAAGGCGTTCGCCAGAATCTCGTCCTTGCTCCAGAAACCCGCCAGCGGGGGCACGCCCGCGATGGCTATGGCGCCTATCAGGAACGTCCAGTACGTGACGGGCATCTTGTCCTTGAGGCCGCCCATGTAGCGCATGTCCTGCTGCTGTTCTTCGGGCGCGTGGTGAAGCGCGTGGATGACGCTGCCGCTACCCAGAAAGAGCAGGCCCTTGAAGAAGGCGTGGGTCATCAGGTGGAAGATGCCGGCCGCGAAGGCGCCCACGCCCAGCGCCATGAACATGCAGCCGAGCTGGCTCACCGTGCTGTAGGCG
>WTGD01000318.1 GCA_011523725.1 Nitrospinota bacterium | reverse complement strand
TCTCCATACAGCGCAGCGGGGATGTGGGGTGGCGCTTGTGGAATCAGATACGAACCGGCATTTTCCACGAGAAGGTAACGGGGGACGAGAAAAAGAGCGGCGATGAAGAAGAAAATCAGCCCTCTTGATATCTGAGCCGGTTTTCGACTACGATCACACCCTGTCAGTCATCTCGCCCGAATGGGGAATCATACCGTGACCCACTCCGTCATCCTGGGGACGGGCTCTTACGTCCCCGAAAGAGTTCTCTCGAACGCCGATCTGGAAAAAATGGTCGACACCAGCGACCAGTGGATACGCGAGAGAACGGGAATCAGCGAACGACGGGTGGCGAGGGCCGACGAAGCGACTTCCCACCTCTCGCTTCACGCCGCCAATCATGCGCTCGAAGCCGCGGGGGTCGAGCCCGGGGAAATCGACCTCATCATCGTAACCACCCTCACGCCGGACACGATGTGCCCGGCCGCCGCATGCTGGCTTCAGTCTCATATCGGCGCGCACAGGGCCGCGGCGTTCGACCTGAACGCGGCGTGCACGGGTTTCGTCTACGGTCTTCAGGCGGCGGATGCCTATATCCGATCGGGCATGATGAAGAAGGTGCTCCTGGTTTCCGCCGACGTGATGACGCGGATGACCAATTGGGAGGACAGGGGTACCTGCGTTCTGTGGGGCGATGGAGCGGGCGCCGTCGTCGTGGGGGCGTCGGAGAACGGCAGAAGAGGCGTCGTGGATTCGAGAGTTTACAGCGACGGCAATGGCGGGGAGTTGATTCTGGTCCCGGGAGGCGGTTCGCGGTTCGCCCCGATCACGGCGGACGACGTGCACAACAAAGAGCATTTGCTGCAAATGAAAGGGCAGGAGACGTTCAAAACGGCCGTGCGGTATTTCCTGGGGGCGTGCAAGGAAACGCTAGAGCGAAGCGGCCTTACGCTGGATGACATCGATGTGTTTATCCCGCATCAGGCGAATCTGCGGATTATCGAAGCCGTGGCGAAACGGCTTGAATTGTCGATGGACAAAGTGGTCATCACGATCAACAAATACGGCAATATGTCCGCGGCCACCATCCCGGTTGCGCTGGATGAATCGGTGAGGGAGGGGAAAATTCGAAGCGGAGATAATGTGCTCATGGCTGCTTTCGGCGGAGGCCTCACTTGGGGTGCGGCCCTGGTCGAATGGAATTGACGATATGAACGCCCGGAATGATTTCGCTTCACCCCCCGCCCTGTCTTGCTCGCGCACATAATTGATTCAAGCTTTGCCGTTCATGCCATAGGTAAGGGTTGCTAGATGGCTGTGAAAATTGCGTTTTTGTTTCCAGGACAAGGTTCGCAGTATGTCGGCATGGGCAAAGAGTTTTATGACGCGTATCCATTCGCGCGGGAAGCCTATGAGCAGGCGAGCGATATTCTGGGATGGGACCTCGCCAGGCTCAGCTTCGAGGGCCCCAAGTCGGAGTTGACGCTCACCTGCCACACCCAGCCCGCAATTCTCGTTCACAGCCATATCGCGTGCACCCTGCTGCGCGAGAGCGGCTTCCGCCCTTCTCTCGCCCTGGGGCACAGCCTGGGGGAATACTCCGCTCTTCTGGCGGCCGGGGCCATCGATTTCCGGGCGGGCGTGGAACTGGTGAAGAAAAGGGGCCGCTTCATGCACGAGGCCGTCCCCGAGCGGGGCGGCGCCATGGCGGCCCTGCTCGGCATGGAGAGGGAGGCGGCCGAAGCCATTTGCGGGGAAGTGGAAGGCGTGGTGGAGGTTGCAAATTATAATGCCCCCGGCCAATATGTCTTGTCGGGAGACAAGGACGCGGTGGAAACCGCCGCCCGTCTGGCGACGGACAGAGGAGCCCGGAAGGCCGTCATGCTTCCGGTGGGAGCGCCCTTCCATTGCTCCCTGCTGAGTGAAGCCGCCGCGCGGATGAGTGAAGTCCTCGATGAGGCGGAGATAGGCGATCCTTCCATCCCCGTCTACGCGAACGTGACCGCCCGGCCCGTTCGGGAGGGAAAACAGGTCAGAGAGCTGCTCAAGCGGCAGATTCGCTCCGCCGTGCGCTGGGAGGACGCCGTGCGCGCGGCGGGTGAGGAAAAACCCGACGTGATGGTCGAGTTGGGCCCCGGGAAGGTGCTCTCCGGATTGAACAGGCGGATATTGAAGGATATACCGGTGCATAATGTGGAAGACGCGCAGAGCCTGGAGAAGGCGGTTTCGGCCCTGGGCGAGTTCAACTGAATTTCATCCCCGTGTATGATGGTCGACGGGGACGTTGGCAGGAAAGGGAAAAGGCAGGTCGCAGGATTCGGATGAACGCCCCGCGGCAGCGCGAATGAGTATCGGGTCTGGTTTCTTGTCGAAAGGACGACCCGATACCGGTTTGATGGAAAGATTTTCGGAGGAATCGGCGTGACAGATGAAATCAAAGCACAAATCAAGGAAATCATTGTTGAGCAGTTGAGCGTGGAGCCTGAAAAGGTGGTGCCGGAAGCTTCGTTTACCGATGATCTGGGGGCGGACTCGCTGGATACCGTGGAACTCGTCATGGCGTTCGAGGAGAAATTCGGCATCGAGATTCCTGATGAGGAAGCGGAAAAAATCTCCACGGTTCAGGACGCGTACGACTATATCGGCAAGGTGCCTGGAGCGGGAGACTAGAAAAACCCCGTTGGTCTGCAAATCGAAGAGGAAACATGAATAATCTGGATTTGGTGAAGTCGGACGTTCGGGTCGCCGTGACGGGGCTCGGATTGATTACGCCGCTGGGCTTGTCGGTGGATGAAAACTGGGAAGCCCTGATGCAGGGCCGCTCCGGCATCGGCAAGGTGTCGAGGTTCTGCCCGGATCGGCTGACGTCCCGCATCGGCGGAGAAATCAAGGGGTTCGAGCCGGAGAATTATGTTCCCCGCAAAGAACTCAAGAAGATGGATACCTTCATCCAGTACGTTCTTGCGGCCACCCAGATGGCTTTCGACGACGCGAGTCTCGATGCCCCGGACGTGGATGAGGCGCCGCGGTACGGCGCCATCATCGGCGTGGGGCTGGGCGGTCTGCCCGCCATCGAGGCGAACAAGGAGTTGCTGCTGACCAGGGAGCCGAGCCGCATCAGCCCCTTCTTCATCCCCATGCTGCTGGGCAACCTGGCCGCCGGCCAGGTCTCGATGCGCTGGGGGCTGAAGGGGCCGAACATCTGCACCACCACGGCGTGCGCGTCCGGGAACCACGCCATCGGGGACGCGATGAAGTGCATCCAGCGCGGCATGGTGGATGTCATGGTGGCCGGCGGGAGCGAGTCCTGCATCACGGAGCTGGCCATGGCGGGATTTTGCGCGATGCGCGCACTCAGCACGCGCAACGACGACCCCGAGCGGGCGAGTCGTCCCTTCGATACGGACCGGGATGGATTCGTGATGGCGGAGGGGGCGGGCGTGATGATCCTGGAGCGCTATGAGCACGCCGTGGCGCGTGGCGCGAACATCTATGCCGAACTCAGCGGTTACGGCCTCACTTCCGACGCCCATCACATCACCTCTCCGGACCCCGGCGGCGACGGGGCGGCCCGCTGCATGGACATGGCGCTCGACGATGCGGGGCTGGCGCCCGGGGAGGTGGATTACATCAACGCGCACGGCACATCCACCGGCGCGGGAGACAGGCTCGAAACGACGGCCATCAAGAGAACGTTCGGCGAGCACGCCTACAAGCTGAGCGTCAGTTCCACGAAATCCATGACCGGGCACCTTCTGGGCGCGGCGGGCGGCGTGGAATCGGTTTACACCATCCTGGCGCTCATGAACCAGTGTATTCCTCCCACAATCAACCTGGACAATCCAGATCCGGAATGCGACCTCGACTATGTGCCCAACTCTGCCCGGAAAGCGGACATCGGCTGTGCCATCACAAACTCGTTCGGCTTCGGGGGAACCAACGCGTCGCTCCTGTTCAAGAAAGCGGAAAGCAACGCAGCTTAGGAAAAGAGGCTCCCCCGACCACAGAAACGGGAAAGTCCCCGGTTTCGGCGCCAGGGGCGTCACCCTGGCCGAAATCGAAGCCCAGATCGGTTATTCGTTCTCGGACAGGGAACTCCTCGTCCGTGCCCTGACGCACCGCTCCTTTTCCCAGGAAAGCGCAACGCCCACCCTGGATAACGAGCGGCTGGAATTCCTGGGCGACGCCGTCCTCCAGCTCATCGTGACGGAAAGGCTCTGGAAGGATTTCCCGGCGGACGACGAGGGTGTGTTGACCCACCTGCGTTCCGAACGGGTGAATGGCCGCTCTCTGGCGGGAGTTTTCAGGCGCCGGGGGCTGGGCGATTTCCTTCGTCTGGGCAAGGGGGAGGAGAAAACGGGCGGCCGGCAGAAGCCCTCCATCCAGGCGGGGGCGATCGAGGCGCTGGTCGGCGCCATATACCTCGATGCCGGCTACACCCGTTGCGTGCAGTGGGCGGAATCGTGGTTCTGGGATGCGGGCCTGAATGAGGAAGATGTCCTGTCCCAGGATTTCAAGAGCCGGCTTCAGCGGCTGGCTCAAAGAGACGGGAACAAGCCTCCCGGTTATCATCTGGTCCGGGAGAGTGGCCCCGAGCACGAGAAAGAATTCGAAGTGGAAGTCCGCCTTGGCCGCAGGGTGCTGGGACGCGGGCAGGGCACGACCAAGAAGGCGGCCGAGCAGGTGGCCGCGAGAGAAGCGGTCCACAAGATTGAGGAAGCCTGACGGCCGTGAGTTCCCGCAGTGCGATATTTTTGCTTTACGAACGTTAGGGAATTCTGGTAAGTTATTGATTCCTACCGCCCTGGTAGTGTTACACCGCCCCCTGATAATGAAGTTCGACCGCCCGCCGAGGTGTTGAATTGCGATTCCAACGCTTGGAGATGCAGGGGTTCAAGTCTTTCGTGGAAAAGACCGTCATCGAAATCGGCGAGGGTCTTACGGCCGTGGTCGGGCCCAACGGGTGCGGCAAGAGCAATGTGTGCGACGCCGTCCGGTGGGTTCTGGGCGAGCAGGCGCCCAAGAACATGCGCTCGAAGAAGATGGAGGACGTCATCTTCAACGGCAGCGCCGAGCGCAAGCAACTCGGCATGTCCGAGGTCTCGCTTACCGTCACCGACCTCAAGGGAGTCGTGACCTCTCCGGCGTTCAAGGATTTCGACGAGGTGGTCGTCACCCGCCGCCTGTACCGCTCCGGGGAAAGCGAATACCTCATCAACCGCAATCCCTGCCGCCTCAAGGACATCGTCGATCTGTTTCTCGATACCGGCGTTTCTCTCGATACCTTCTCCATCGTGGAGCAGGGCAAGATAGAAACCCTCGTGAACGCGCGGCCCATGGACAGGCGGGTTCTGATTGAAGAAGCCGCCGGCATCATGAAATACAAGAGCAGGCGGAACGAGGCGTTGCGCAAACTGGAGCTTGCGCAGGCGAATCTGCTTCGCGTGGCCGACATCATGCGCGAGAAGGAATCCCGCCTCCGCTCTTTGCGCCGCCAGGCGAGAAAGGCGACTTTTCACAAGGAATACCAGACCGAAGTCGCCGATCTTTCCCAGAGGATCATGGTGCTCGACTACCTCAAGCACCTGGACAGACTCGTTCCGGCGGAAAAGGCGTATGCCCGCATCAAGGAAGAAGAACAGACGGTGTCGGCGAAATTGTCTTCTCTGGAAGCCGAGAGGGAGAGCGGGCGCATTCTGCTGAGGGAGCGTACGGAGGCTCTGGTGGAATCCCGCCAGCGCGCGACGAAGGTGGAGGGGAGCCTCGAGCGCCTGGAGACGCGGGTCGAGATGCTGAAGAGCCATCTCGCGGAACTCGACATGGACGATGCGCGCCGTGCGGAGGAGATCCGGACGCTCGACGCTGAAATCACGACGTTTGAGAATGAAAGAGGCGAGCTCGCCTCGGCCCTCGAGGCGCTCACGGAGCAATCGGGCCTGGCGCGCCGGGAATATGACGTCAGCGCGGCGGAATTGGCGGCCGTCCGCGAGAACCTGAAAGAATTCGAACGGGCGCTCGATGAGGCCAGGCGCGCTCAGGAGGAAGAGCGGGAGCGCTTGAGTGCGGCGCGCCAGCAAATCGCCTCGGTCGAGTCGAGGCGCGAAGGGCTGGCGGAATCCATGGAAAAAGCCGGCAGCGAGATCGGGGAGGTCAAGCGCCAGCTCGAATCGACCCGGACCGACGTAAGCGGTGCGAGGAGCCGGCTGGAGTCGCTGGTGGCATCGGAAGGCGAAGCCAAACGGGAGCTTGAGGGGGCGATATCCGAGTGCGCGCGGGTTTCCGGGTCCTCCGCCCGCCATGAAGAATCCGTGGCCGGCGCGAAAGAATCGTTGATGGAAGCGAAATCCGCCCTCGCCGCCCTGGAAGGTGTTCTGGGTTCCGGGGAGAGCGGCATCTCGGACGCGGAAGCGTTCCGGTCTTGCGGCGCCCGGGTTCTGGCGTCTTTCTCCGAAGTCATTCGCGTGGACTCCAGGTTCGAGAAAGCCATCGAAACCGCCCTGGGGGACAGGTTGCTGGGCGTGGTCGTGGATACCCCCGGCGACGCGGTGGATGCGATTCGCGCGCTGATGGGTTCCGAAGCCGGGCGGGGCGCAGCCCTGCCGATCGAAGTCGATGCCCCGCCGGGCGCCGTCGTCCCCCTGGGGGAGGGCGTTCTGGGCGCGGCGACGGATTTTGTTCGTTGCGACATGCGTTACCGCCGTCTCGTCCAGTCGCTGCTCGGCAACGTCGTCGTGGTGGAAGACATCGATGCCGCGCAGGCGGCATGGTGCAACGGGCCTCAAGGCGTCGTTTGCGTGACACTGAACGGAGAGATCATTCATGCGAACGGCGTGGTGGAAGGCGGCTTGACCCGGAACGAGGGTTTTCTGGAGCGTTCGAGACGGTGTGAGGAAATGCGCCTGGAGGTTGGACGTTTCGAGGCGCAGCTTCGTGAACTGGAGCCGGTTTCCCGGGAATTGAGCGGGCAACTCGCGGAAGCGGAGGGGAGAAACCGCCGGGCGGCCGAGGCGTATCAGCGGGCCGAGGTGATGCGCGTGGAGGCGGAGGGAGCCCTCCGGACGGCGGAAGGCAGGCGCGGAGAGCTGGAGACGCGGCTGGCCGCGCTCGAAGCCGCGCAGGAGCAGATACGCGGGGAGGGGGTGCGTCTCGCGGAGGCTCTCCAGACGGTCCGGGACGAGAGCCTTCGTCTGGAGGAAACGATTCAGGAATTCACCTTGCGCATCCGCGAAATCGAGAAAAAGGTGAGCGGCGCCGGCCTGCGGTGCTCGGAGGTGGAAGCGCGTGTGACGGACAGGAAAGTCGCCTTGACGGAAATCGACGGGCAGGTGGCCGGCCGCCGGGCCGAGGTTCAGCGCGTCGTGGACGGGATATCCCAGAATGCGGTCCGCAAGAATCGCAGGGAAGAAGAACAGCGCGAATCGAGAGAAAAAAGAGAGCGCCTTACCGAAAGCATTGCGCAGAGCGGAGAGGGAATACGCGCTCTTCAGGATGAAAAAGCCGATGTAACAGCCGAGCTGGCGGAGCGCGACCGCGTTGTAGGGGAGACGCAGTCGCGCGATGAGGAACTGGCCGATTCGATTCGCGATGTGAAGGCCAGAGCCTCTGCGCTGGGCGATGAAGCGGGAGCGGCGGCGGAGCGGCGGACGACGCTTCGCGTGCAGCGGGAATCCATGGTGGAGACCGCCGAAGCGGAATATCAGCTCAATCTCGAGGAGACGGCGGAGAGCCGGCGGGAGGAACTTCCCCAGTACCAGGAGATTCTGAACCGCCTGGAGATGCTGAACCAGAGGCTTAAGCGCATGGGTGAGGTGAATCCGCTGGCCGCGCAGGAATACGACGAGATCAACCAGGAATACGTGTTCCTGCAGGAACAGCAGCAGGATCTCGAAAGCTCCATCGCCGATCTCCACGCGACGATCGAGAAGCTGAACAAGACGACGAGGTCCCGCTTCCTCGCGGCGTTCGAGGAGGTGGGCAGCGCCTTTTCGGACATTTTCGGACGTCTTTTCCAGGGGGGGGAGGCGCGCATGTTCCTGCTCGACCCGGACGACCCGCTGGAGACGGGCGTCGACATCGAGGTGCGGCCGCCGGGCAAGCGTCCCTCGAACATCATGCTCCTCTCCGCCGGGGAGAAGGCGCTCACCGCCATTTCTCTCCTGTTCGCGGTCTTCAGCGTCCGGCCGAGTCCGTTCTGCATTCTCGACGAGGTGGACGCCACCCTCGACGACGCCAACGTCGGACGTTTCCGCGAAGTGCTGGCCGAGCTCGAGGACAGGAGTCAGTTCATCATCATCACCCATAACAAGAAGACCATGTCGTACGCGAACCACCTCTACGGCGTGACGCAGAGGGAAAAGGGCGTCTCGGAAATCGTCTCCGTAAAGCTGAGCCGCGAGGAAGAAAAAGACGAGCGGGTCAACGGCGCAGGAGAAGCGGTGCTGGAAACGAGCGTGTCGTAGCAGTAGCATCGTCCGCATATTCACCAGAAGTTCCGTTGAGGATGACCCCGGCGCGCTGCCGCCGGGGTTGGTTTCGTTCGGCGCAAGGCGAGGAGACGCCATTGATGTCCGGTTCCGGGGAAGAAGGAAGCTCTGAGAGGGGTAGCGGCGCAAAGGGCTGGTTCGGCAGGTTGCGCGACGGCCTCTCGAAGACGAGGGGCGGTTTTCTCGCCCGGGCGAAGGGTCTGGCCGCGGGACGCATCGATGAGGATACGCTCGAGGAACTGGAAGAAGTTCTCTACATGGCGGATATGGGCCCCTCTCTCGTCGAGTCGCTGCTGGGGAAACTGAAAGCGGGAGAAGGCGCGGGGGCGGATGCGGGGGCGCGCGTCAGGGAAATCATGCGCTCCTGCCTGGAGAACCCCGCATCTCCGCCGGCGTTTACGCCGAAGGATCCTGCTTCAGGCGAACCCAGAATCATTTTCCTGGTAGGCGTCAACGGCGTGGGCAAGACGACGACGGCCGGAAAGCTCGCATCGCGGTATTGCGCCGAGAAACGCAAGGTCATGCTCGCGGCGGGGGATACGTTCCGGGCCGCGGCCGGTGAGCAGTTGACGGCATGGGCCGAGCGGAGCGGATGCGAGATCATCCGCCACAAGGAGGGAGCGGATTCATCCGCCGTGGTGTACGACGCCGTTCAGGCGGCGAAGGCGCGCGGCGTCGACGTATTGCTCGTGGATACGGCGGGACGCCTGCACACGAAGCACAACCTCATGGAGGAACTGAAAAAACTCCGGCGCGTCACGGGGCGCCTCGTCGATACGGCCCCCCATGAGGTGCTGCTCGTACTGGACGCGACGTCCGGGCAGAACGTGCTCTCCCAGGTCCGTGAATTCGGCCCGGCCCTGGGCGTGACGGGCCTGGTGCTCACCAAGCTCGACGGGACGGCCAGGGGCGGCGTGGCGCTGGGCGCGACATACGAAAGCGGCAT
>WTGD01000445.1 GCA_011523725.1 Nitrospinota bacterium | reverse complement strand
GTTTTATAGGGACAGGTCGCGACCTCGGACAGGCGCGGGGCCTCGGACAGGCACGGGGGCCTGTCCCTACGAAAACCGCAAACGCGACCGCGAAGGGAGCGTTCACTGCGCCGCCGATGGGTTTCCTGCCGGCCCCTAAATGAGCGGGCTTCGGCGCGTCGTGATGACGCCGGTCCGCATGCCCGCCGTGTGCAGACCGCCCCTCAGGCGGCCGTGCTCGATCTTCATGCACCTGTCCATGACGACGAGAAGTCCTGCCTCTTGCGCACGAGCCGCTTCGGCCTCGTTCACCACTTCGAATTGCAGCCACAGCGATTTCGCGCCGACGGTTATCGCCTCGTCCACGACCTCCGCAATTTCATCCGGCCTGCGAAACACGTCCACCACGTCGGGCGCCTCGGGTATCGACGCGACGTCGGGGTAGGATTTTTGGCCCAGTATCCGCTCGTATCGCGGGTTCACCGGAATGATTTCGTAACCCATTCTCTGGAGGTAGTAACCGACGAAATAGCTCGGCCTCGATTCGTTCGCAGAGAGCCCCACCATCGCCACGCGGCGGGAATTCCGCAGGATGCGGCGAATCGTGCGCGGGTTCTGGTATTCGGGGTATTTCATCATGCGCTCGCTGTCGCCGCATCGAGGGCCTGGTCGAGGTCCCACAGAATGTCGTCGATGTGTTCGAGGCCCACCGATATGCGAATGAGGTCGGGCGTGAGGTTACCCGCCTTCATGTCCTCCTCGCTCAACTGGGCGTGCGTCGTCGACGCCGGGTGGATGATGAGGCTTTTGGCGTCGCCGACGTTCGCGAGATGGCTGTGCAGCTGAAGCGCGTTGATGAAGCGGACCGCCGCCTCGAATCCGCCGCTGACGCCGAAGGAGAATACCGCGCCCTGGCCGTTCGGCAGATACTTTTGCGCTTTCGCATATTCGGGGTTGTCCGGCAATCCGGGATAGTTCACGAAACTGATGCGCGAATCCCCCGCGAGAAAATCGGCCACCTTCTGCGCGTTCTCGCAGTGACGCCCCATGCGCAGGCTCAGGGTCTCCAGACCCTGGGCGAACAGGAAACCGTTGAAAGGGCCCAGGCACGACCCGATGTCGCGCAGGCTCTCCGCGCGCGCCTTCATGAGGAAGCCCAGCTCGCCGAAGGTCTCGAAGAAGCGCAGCCCGTGATAGCCGGGCGAGGGGTCGACCATGCCGGGGAACTTCCCGTTCGCCCAGTCGAAGCGGCCCGAATCCACGATGACGCCGCCGATGCTCGTACCGTGCCCGTCGATGAATTTCGTGGCCGAGTGCAGAACGATGTCCGCCCCCCACTCGATGGGGCGGCAGAGGTAGGGGGTGGCGAAGGTGTTGTCCACGACGAGGGGAACCTCCGCATCGTTCGCAATTTTCGCCAGCGCCTCCAGATCGGCGACGTTGGCGGCCGGATTCCCGATCGTCTCGCAATAGATGACCCGCGTTTTCTCCGTCACCGCGGCCCGGAAGTCCTCCGGACGCGTCGGATCGACGAACGTCGTGTTGATGCCGAGTTTCCTGAGCGTGATGTCGAACTGCGTGTAGGTGCCTCCGTAAAGGGCGGCGGAGGAGACGATTTCATCGCCGGGGTTCGTCAGTGTGAACAGCGCGATGAACTGGGCGGCCTGGCCCGAGGCCGTCGCCAGCCCGCCGATGCCTCCCTCCAGCGCGGCGATGCGCTCCTCGAAGACGCTCGTGGTGGGGTTTCCGATGCGCGTGTAGATGTATCCGTAATCCTGCAGGGCGAAAAGGCCCGCGGCGTGCTCGTCGTCGTCGAAGACGAAACCGGTGGACTGGTAGATCGGAACGGCCCTGGCGCCGGTGGCGGGGTCGGGCCGCGCGCCCGCGTGGAGTGCGTTGGTTTCGAAATGAAACGCTCTCGGGGCCGTTTCTTCGCTCCTGGATTCCTCGTTCATGTGCGCTCCTCGAATAATGGCATGGTTCCGGTTTTTTTAATCTCTCGGATTCATTAAAGCAAGCGGCGGCTCAGAAGGGAAGGCCCTCTCAAGGGGGCTGTTGAAAATGGCCTGATTGATAAGGGTTCGATGCGATCAAGGTGAAAAAGAGAATCACTCCCCCCTTGAGGGTTGGGCTTCCCGAGGGGAAAGCCCAACGATGAAGCCGAGCGGTTTGTGCGAAGGCTGAATCGGTGGGGGGTAAAACGTGCTTGATCGCCATTCCGAATTCTACCCCCCACCGAATCGCTTTCGGGCTTACGCCCTCAGCTCTTCGACTCCCCCTCAAGGGGGGAGTGAACTTCAAAAGCGTGTGTACAACCAAAATCGCTCCACAGGGCTTTTTCAACACCTCGTTCAAAGGCGAATTCTCATCACGAGCGTTGATTTTACCTCCCCGGCTGCACCATAATCTCTCTCGAAATGAACGCGCCCGCTCCGCACGCCCCATGAAGGCCATGGCTCGAATACTTCTTTGCAACGATGACGGCATCGATTCGGAAGGATTGAAGGCCCTCTACGCGGCCCTCGCTCCGCTGGGGGAGCTGATCGTCGTGGCGCCGGACCGGGAGCAGAGCGCGGCGGGACACTCCCTGAGCCTGCACCGACCCCTGCGCATCAACGAACTGGAGCACAACTGGTTCTCCGTGGACGGCACGCCGACGGACTGCGTGAATCTCGCCTTAAACGGCCTCTTCAAGAGCGAGCGCCCCGACATGCTCGTCTCCGGCATCAACCGGGGCGGGAACCTGGGCGACGACATCACCTACTCGGGAACCGTGGCCGCCGCGATGGAGGCCACCCTCCTGGGGCTTCCGGCTGTGGCGATCTCCCTCGCCCACGCGGACGGGGAGACGCTCGATTTCGAGCTGGCGAAAAAAGTTGCGCGCGCCGCCGCGCGGGAAGTATTATCCCGTGGACTGGAGCCGGGCGTTCTTCTGAACATCAACGTCCCGAACATTCCCCCGCAAAAGTGCCGGGGGGAGAAGGTCACCCGCCAGGGCAAGCGCGTTTACGAGGAGGCGGTCGTAGAGAAAATCGACCCGCGCGGGCGTGAGTACTACTGGATAGGGGGAGGCAGCCTCCTGTGGAAGGATGAGCCCGACACGGACTTCGAGGCCGTTTCGAACCACCAGGTTTCCATCACCCCCCTGCGGCTCGACCTCACGGACTACGACGCGATGAAAGGGCTGGAATCTTGGCGTTTTCATTAAGCGGGAGAAGGGAAGACCGCCGGCGCCGCGCGCGCGAGGAGATGGTGGAGGGGCAGATCATCGCTCGCGGCATCGCGGACGCCCGCGTGCTCGACGCCCTGCGCGAGGTGCCGAGGCACCATTTCGCGCCCGAGATATTTCTTGAGACCGCCTACGCCGACAAGGCGCTGCCCATCGGGCACGGGCAGACGATCTCCCAGCCCTACATGGTGGCCGCCACGCTCGAGGCCCTGGAGCTCAGGGGCGGAGAGAAGGTGCTTGAGATCGGCGCGGGTTCGGGTTACCTTACCGCGCTTCTGGGGAGGCTCGCGGGTTCCGTCCGCGCGATCGAGCGGGTGCCCGAACTGGCGGTGCGGGCCAGGGAGCGGCTTGATTCTTTCGGCCTGACGAATTATATGCTCTGGACGGCGGACGGCACCTACGGCTGGCCGGAAGAGGCGCCCTTCGACGTCATCGTGAGCGCGGCGTCGGCGCCCAGCGTGCCTGCGCCGTGGATGCAGCAGATAGCCCCCGGCGGGCGGATCGTCATGCCCCTGGGAGAGGGGGAGAAGCAGACCCTCGTGCGATACCGCGTCTCCCGAAAGGGCGAGATACTTGCCCCCGAGGAGTTGGTGAACTGCGTTTTCGTGAAACTGGTGGGAAAATACGGCTGGGAGAAACCATGAGAGGGCGGCGGATCCGCCGTCTCCCGGCTTGTGTCGGGGCGTAGCGCAGCCTGGTAGCGCGCCTGCTTCGGGAGCAGGAGGTCGGAGGTTCAAATCCTCTCGCCCCGACCATTTTTTCACTTCACCAGCGGATACAACTTCCTGAATTCCCTGTGTGATACGTCCCGTGGAAGACCCGCCTGAGCGAAGATCGGCTTCTTGCATAGCTTATAAATTACTTTAAATTAATGTTGTTTTCGCAAATATATTCACCATTTAAGCAAAATACCTGACAATTCACTTTATGTTGGATTTCCCCTTCCCTTCGCTTGGCAAACCGGGAATGTGCTACAGAATGGGATTGTTGAAAAAGCCGACATCCGGCCCTTGCGACTGTCCATTTTTTTGTTGTCCGCCGAGCTCGCAGGGACAGGTCGCGACCTCGGACAGGCACGGGGGCCTGTCCCTACAGCCCTTGCAGCTTTGTTCGTCATTCCGACAATTATTCCCGCTCGCCCAAAAAAAGAGGCGCCCCGTGTGGGACGCCCCCTTTTCGTTTCTCTCTTGCGATGCGTTATGCGGCATCCAGGGCCTGTTCGAGATCGGCGATGATGTCGTCGATGTGCTCGATGCCGATGGAGAGCCGCACGTAGCCCGGCGTCACGCCCGTCTGCTCCTGCTCCTCGGGGCTGAGCTGGGAGTGCGTGGTGCTCGCCGGATGGATGGCGAGGCTCCTCGAATCGCCGATGTTCGCCACGTGGTAGAACATCTTGAGTGCGTTGATGAAGTTCTGGCCCGCCTCGTAGCCGCCGGTGAGGTCGATTCCGACCAGGCCGCCGTAGCCGCCCTTGAGATACGTATCCGCGCGGCGGCGGAACTCTCCGTCCATGAGGCCGGGGAAAATCGTGGTGTTCACCTTGGGGTGGGCGTTCAGGTAATCCGCCACGGCGGCGGCGTTCTCGCAGTGCCGCTCCATGCGCAGGGGCAGGGTTTCGAGGCCTTGCAGGAACAAGAAGGTGTTGAAGGGGCTCATCGCCTGGCCGGAGTCGCGCAGGAGCGTGACGCGCGCCTTGATGATGTAGGCGATGGGGCCGAGCGGTTTGACGGCTTGGGCCCAGACGGCGCCGTGGTAGCTCGGGTCCGGCTGGTTGAGGTAGGGCTGCCTTTCGGGGTGCGCCTCCCAGTCGAAGTTGCCGGCGTCGATGATGATGCCGCCGATGGAGTTGCCGTGCCCGCCGATGTATTTCGTGCATGAGGAGGCGATGACGGCCGCGCCGTGCTCGAAGGGCTTGCAGAGACCATGGGCCGCCGTGTTGTCCACGATGAGGGGAATTCCCAGCTCACGCCCGAGGTCCGAGACTTCCCGGAGCGGGAAGACGTGCAGCTTCGGGTTCGGCAGCGTCTCCGCGTAGTAGGCGCGCGTCTTGTCATCCGTCGCCCTCACGAAATTCTCCGGGTCTTCCGGGTCCACGAAACGGCACTCGATGCCGATGTCCTGCAGCTGGTTCGCGAAGAGGTTCCAGGTGCCGCCGTAGAGGTCCGTCGAACTCACGATGTTGTCGCCCGCGCGGGCCACGTTCATCACGGCCATCATCGAGGCCGACTGGCCCGAGGATACGGCGAGGCCGCCGACGCCGCCCTCGAGGGCTGCCAGGCGTTTTTCCAGCACGTCGTTCGTGGGGTTCATGATTCGCGTGTAGATGTTCCCGAGTTCCTTCAGCGCGAAAAGATTGGCCGCGTGGTCCGTGCTGTCGAACTGGTAGGAGGACGTCTGGTAAATCGGTACGGCCACGGCGTTCGTGACGGGGTCGCTGCGGTATCCGGCGTGAAGGACGATTGATGCATCATTGCTGAGTTCCAGTATCTCCGCTGTTTCCACGGTCATTTCCAAAACCCTCTCTCTCAAGACAAGAAAAGAAACCGGCAGGGGTTCGAGAAGTCTTGCAAGGAAACTCGCAACCCCTGCCGTATTGAAAAACCAAAAGATGCGAATCTACACAAAATCAATGGATTCGGCAAACACAAACCGGAACCTGCGCTTCGCCGCGGATCCGCTGAGGCGGTTGACCTCTCATGGCGACTGGCCCGAAGATAGCCCGCTGAATCAGGCCTTGTATCTGCTTGAAAGCGGCGGGGACAAAACTCGCCTCAACACCCACACGAAAGGAGAAGGTAGCGGCATGAGACGACAGGCGTCACGCGCGAATCAGAACTGGATTTTCGACAATTTCCTCAAACTCTCCGACAACGAGGACGTCCTCCACCCCGGCATCATGGGCACGCGCTACGAGAGAGGCTTCCGGCACCAGGACCTCGAGGCAGTTTACTCGAAAGTCTCAGGCCGGCGTTCCATCCCTCTTCTTTGGGGCAAGCAGGGCGCTCTTCAGGAGAGCAAGGCGATTGCCGCCGAGGAGGCAGGGAACCTCGTGACAGCCGCCATGCACTACAACCGTGCGGGTCTTTGCTACGGGCGCGGCCAGCACCTCATTCCCGTGGATGGACACCCCCGCAAGAAGGAATACTACGCGGGCGTCTCGCGCTGCTTCGATAAGATGCGCGAGGTGAGGGGCGGCGACATCCAGAAACACCAGGTAGAGTTCGACCCCGGCAAGAACGCGTACTTCTACTACTGGCCCCAGGAGGGGGAGGGGCCCAAACCCACCGTTCTCCTCATCCCCGGCATGGACATGATCAAGGAAGACGGGCTTCTGCCCTACAACAACTGGTTCCACGCGCGCGGGATGAACTTCGCCATCATGGACGGGCCGGGGCAGGGCGAGTGCAACATCAACCAGGTGTGGGTGGACCACCACAACTACGCGCGCGCGGGCAGCAGGGTCATCGACTGGCTCACCGAGCGCGAGGAAGTGGATTCCTCGAAAATCGGCATCATGGGCATGAGCATGGGCAGCCGCTGGACGGTGGAAATCGCCGCCCAGGACGATCGCGTCAAGGCCGTGGTCGGCCAGATGGCGAACGTGGGGCCCTCGGACATCATCTTCGACCAGGCCCAGCCCAACTTCAAGCGCATCTATATGTACATGACGAACATCCTCGATGAGGACGCGTTCGACGAGTTCGTCGAGGAGCGCGACAACATCTGGCTGCCCCTGGTCGGGAAGATGAAGTCGAACTACCTGCTCGTGGCGGGCGACATGGACGAGCTCTGCACGCCGGACGACATCGACGTGTTCTTCGCGCACCTCACCTGTCCGCGCGAACTCTGGCTCTACGAGGGCGTATTCCACCCCATGGGCGAGGTCGCGGCGGACATGTATCCCGCCATCGCGGACTGGATGCTGCACACGCTGGAGGGCGGCCTGCCGGCGGATCACAACAAAAGGGTGATCGTTCCCGAGGGAGGGTAAGCCGCAGGCGTTGGGGCAGGGGAGGCAGAAGGGAAAAACCGTCTTTCCGGCGCAGGCGCGCATCGCCACTTGACGAGGCGCGCCCGCCCGCTAAAATCAAAGAAATAACCCGCCCCGGGATTATTTCTGATGCGAACCATCATCGGCGTCATCGGCGATTCCGATCCGGCTCCCGAAACGGCCGCCCTGGCCGAGGAGGCGGGCGCCGAGATTGCGCGCGCGGGCGCCGTGCTCGTCTGCGGCGGTCTGGGCGGCGTCATGGAGGCCGCGGCGCGCGGGGCGAAAGGAGCGGGCGGCCTCACCGTGGGCGTCCTGCCCACCTATGACGCGCGCTCCGCCAACGCTTTCATCGACATCCCCATCGTCACGGGCATGGGCCACGCCAGAAACGTCGTCATCGCGGCGACGGCCCATGCGCTCATCGCCATGGCGGGCGCATACGGCACGCTCTCAGAGATCGCCATCGGTCTCAAGCTCGGCAAGCGGGTCATCTCCCTGGGCCGCGACGGGAGCCCGGCGGGAGTCGTCCCGGCGGCCAGCGCCCGGGAGGCCGTGCGGATGGCCCTGGGCGACTCATGAGGGACGGCGTGGACTCGGAGGAAATTCACATTCAGCCCGCACCGGGTTCGCGGGGCCGGCGCGCTATGCGGCGCAGAGGGTGCGTCCTCATTCTGTGTCTGCTCAACGGTTGCGCGCTCGTCGCACCCCCGCTGCCGCCTCCGCCGAAGAGCGGCCCCGGCGCCGGCGGGGTTCACCACACCGTAAGGCGCGGCGAGAACCTCTGGCGCATCGGGCGCGCCTATGGGGTGGAAGTCGAGCAGATCGCCGTCTTGAACGGCATCGACAATCCCGACCGCATCGAGGTGGGCGTGCGCCTCTTCATTCCGGGCGCCAGAACGACGCGCCTCATACGGAAGAACGTCAGCGCAAGTCCCCCGAAAAGGCGCCCGCTCTGGGCGGCGCCGCCGCGCCGCAAGGCCGCCGCAAGATCAGCCCGAAGACCCTCCAGGAAACTCAAAAGTCCCGCCCGGACGCACCGCGCGAAAAAGGGGAGAACGACGTACCGCAAGAGCTACGGCAAGCGCCCCCGGTTTTCCTGGCCCCTGCGCGGACGCCTTATCCGCCGCTTTAGCGGGAGGGGAAACCACAAAACTGACGGGATCGTCATTGCCGCCCGCGAGCGCGCCCGGGTCCGCGCCGCGGCTTCGGGCCGCGTCATCTATTCCGATTTCGGCCCCGGGAACCTGGGCCGCCTCATCATCCTGCGCCACCACGGGGGCGAGTACCACTCCATCTACGCGAACGTCGCCGAGAACCTCGTGCGCAAGGGGCAGAGCGTCTCGCGCGGCGCGCCCATCGCGCTCACGGGCCGCACGCCGCGCTTTAAGACCGCGCGCCTCCATTTCGAGATCCGCCATCGCACGCGCCCCAAAAACCCGCTATCCTACCTGCCATAAAATTTTCCGCGAGCCGACCATCATCCGCGAGAGGTAGATTTCATGTCCGACATCAGCCATCTTCTCGAACATATCCGGGACGTCCCCGACTTCCCCAAGGAGGGCATCCTGTTCAAGGACATCACGCCTATGTTCCAGAATGCCGAGGCCTTCCAGGCGGCGGTGGACATGGCGGCCGAGCCTCTGATGGGGGAGGGGATCGACGTCGTCCTGGGCGTCGAGGCGCGCGGCTTCATCATCGGGGCGCCCATCGCCTATAAACTCGGTGCGGGCTTCGTGCTGGTGCGAAAAGCAGGAAAACTCCCCTGGGAGAAGACCCAGGCGACTTATGAACTCGAATACGGAACGGACACGCTCGAAATCCATAAGGACGCCGTCGCGCCCGGCGACAAGGTGCTGATCGCCGACGACGTGCTCGCCACCGGCGGCACCGCCTCCGCCTGCATATCGCTCGTGGAATCGCTCGGCGGGAGCATCCACGGCTTTTCGTTCCTCATCGAGCTCGCGTTTCTGAACGGGCGCGACAAGCTCGCTCCACACCCCGTGCGCTCTCTGATAACATACGATTGACGCCGCGATTCGCCGACGCAGATCATGCCCCCGTAGCTCAGCAGGATAGAGCGCCGGATTCCTAATCCGTAGGCCGCAGGTTCGAATCCTGCCGGGGGTACCATTCTGAAAAGCTGTCCGTACGAAGATCGTTCCCCACCGAGGAGACTTCCAAAATCACTCCCCCCTTGAGGGGGAGTCGAAGAGCTAAGGGCGTAAGCCCGCAAGCGATTCGGTGGGGGGTATAATTCGGAATGGCGATAAAACGCATTTTACCCCC
>WTGD01000297.1 GCA_011523725.1 Nitrospinota bacterium | reverse complement strand
ATTTCATTCCTCTCTCCATGAATGAGGCAGGCGATGCGCGAGATTTCAGATGCCCGGAAAATAGCACAAATCCCCCCTCGCGGGGAGGCGAAGCGCACCCGGTGCCGGGACCAGCGATTCCGAACACAGGATGTTGGAAAAAATCCCTCCGGGGCTTGACTTCGGCCAACGCTGTGGGTAGTTTTAAGCGTTTTTCGGGGCCGGATATCAAGCATGTCCCTGAAAACCATACGAATTCATACGCCATTCCCCGACGGTTTTCGTGGAAGCGCCTGACCTCATGGGGGTGGGTTTGCGCCCGGCAGGGAGCAACGCGCAGAGGTAACCATGATCCGCCTTTTCTTGCTGAAGCAACTCGCATTCTGTCTCGCGCCGATTCTGATGCTGTTGGCTGCGCCGTCCATTTCCTGGGCGGCGAGCGCGCCCACAAGCGGTTTCGGTGCCTGGCTCGCGGGCTTCAACGTGGGAAGCGGCGCGCTCGTCATCAACCCGGTCGTCATCCTGATTCAGTGGGCCAATTTCCTGATCCTGCTGATCGTCCTCAACAAAATCCTCATCAAACCCCTTTTAAGCCACATGGAATCGCGCGACGCGGAGATCACCGGCGACCTCGAGACCGCCGAGCGTGACAGGAGTGAGGCGGCGGGCTACATCAGCCAGTACGAGGACGCCCTGGCGGAGATTCAGCGCGAGAACACCGAAGCCCTGATTGCGCTCCAGCAGGAGATGACCGAGGCGACTCGCAATCGCCTTGATGAGATTCGCGAGAGAACGGGCCGCGAGATCGAGGAGACGCGCCAGTCCATCGCGGCCCAGGCGCAGCAGGCGGCCTCTGAACTCGAGGGCAACGCCGGCCGTCTGGCGAGTGAAATCGCCACCAGGCTTGCGGGCCGCAGCATCGCATAAAGGATTCGAAGAGCCGTGTTTTCAAAGATAAAATTCAGCAGTCTTTCGGGCCTCCTGGTTCTCGCGGTGGCTCTGCTTGGCGCGGAATGGGCCATGGCCGCGGAGGCCGGCGCGCACGCAAAAGCGTTCAGCTTTACAGAAGAGTTTTTCAAGCTCGTCAACACGCTCATCGTCGTGGGCATTCTTTACAAGGTCGCGTATCACCCCATCAGGAATTTCCTCAAGGACAGGCGGGAGGGGATACGCAAGGCGCTCGAGGAATCCCGGGCGGCCCGCGAGGAGGCGGAAAAGCAGCTTGCAGAGCAGCGCTCGAAGGTGGCGGATCTCGAAGCCGAACTCGTGCGTGTTCGCGAGCAGGGCGAGAAAGAACGCGCCATGATGCGCGAAAGACTCGAAGAAGAACAGGAGAATCAGGCGCAGCGCCTGCTCGAGCAGACGAGAACGACCATCGAACTCGAGACTTCCAAGGCGCGCGCGGAGCTCCAGAATCAGGCGGCGAGTCTGGCGTTGAGCCTGGCCGAGGAGATGCTCAAAAAAGAGTTGGGCGAGGCGGATCAGGAGAGATTCGTCGAGAACTATCTCGCCAGGCTCGAGGATAGAAACGGAGGGTCGTTGTGATTGGTGGCGAAGCGGCGCGCCGCTATGCCCGGGCTTTGGTGGACATCGCCGAGAGTCGCGGCGTTCTGGATGAGACCGGAGAGGCGCTGTCGGAGATAGCGGGTCAGTTTCAGGGAAACCGGGAGTTGCGGCGTGTTTTACTCAACCCGCGTTTCGCGCGCGCCGAACGGGTGAAGATACT
The DNA here is from genome assembly GCA_011523725.1 of Nitrospinota bacterium. Classification (GTDB taxonomy): domain Bacteria; phylum UBA8248; class UBA8248; order UBA8248; family UBA8248; genus Bin107. The sequence goes on along the minus strand of WTGD01000297.1, from coordinate 7,803 downwards.
CGATGAGATTATGTCTGCATCGGGCGCGGGCGAGTTGTTGCGCAATTTCGTGCGCGTGGTGGCCGAGAAAGACCGCATCGGCGAACTCTCCGACATGGCGCACAGTTATCGGCAGCTTGCGGATGAGAAGCGAGGGCGTGTTCGCGCTCAGGTAAGTACGGCCTATGATCTGGACGCAGAGGCCATCGAAGGGCTGCGTGAAAAACTCTCCGAGATTACGGGCAGCGAGGTGCTCATGGAAGTGGAGACGGACGAGACATTGATTGGCGGGCTGGTCTGCCGCGTGGGCGGTGTTGTCATGGACGGCAGCATCAAGAACCAGCTCCGCAATTTAAGGAATACGTTGATTACGAGTTGATACTCTCTGAATAAATAGAAGGACCAAGGGGGCAATCCATGCAGATTCGCGCCGAAGAAATCAGCCAGATCATCCAGAAGCAAATCGAGGGTTTCGACGCCTCGGTCGAACTTGCAGAGACCGGCAGCGTCATTTCAGTGGGCGACGGCATCGCCCGCGTCTATGGTCTCGAGAAGTGCATGGCAGGTGAATTGTTGGCCTTCCCCGGTGATTTATACGGGATGGCGCTCAACCTCGAAACCGACAACGTCGGCGCCGTGCTTCTGGGCGATGACCGCGCCATCAAAGAAGGTGATGAGGTCCGTCGCACGGGCCGCATCGTGCAGGTGCCCGTCGGCAAGGCGCTGGCGGGCCGCGTCGTGAACTCGCTGGGTCAGCCCATTGACGGAAAAGGCCCCATCGAGACCGATGATACCCAAAACCTGGAAGTTATCGCCCCCGGCGTGGTGGACCGCCAGCCCGTAAAAGAACCCTTGCAGACCGGAATCAAGGCCATTGACGGGATGGTTCCGATCGGCCGCGGACAGCGTGAGCTCATTATCGGCGACAGGCAAACCGGCAAGACCGCCATTGCGGTCGACGCCATCATCAACCAGAAAAACACAGACGTGTACTGCATTTACGTCTGCACCGGCCAGAAACGCTCCACGCTCGCGCAGGTGGTAAGCACGCTCGAAGAATACGGCGCGATGGACTACACCGTCGTCGTGGCGGCCACGGCCTCAGACCCCGCACCCCTGCAGTACATCTCGCCTTATGCGGGATGCGCCATCGGCGAGTATTTCCGTGACAACGGCATGCATGCGCTGATTATCTATGACGACCTCTCGAAACAGGCGGCGGCCTATCGTCAGCTTTCCTTGATGCTCAGGCGTCCGCCGGGCCGCGAGGCCTACCCCGGAGACGTCTTCTATCTCCACTCGCGCCTGCTGGAGCGCGCTGCCAAGCTGAGCGACGAATTGGGTGGCGGTTCGCTCACCGCCCTTCCGATCATCGAGACGCAGGCGGGCGACGTGTCGGCCTACATCCCGACGAACGTGATTTCCATCACTGACGGTCAGATTTATCTCGAATCCGCCCTGTTCCACTCAGGCATCCGGCCTGCCATCAACGTGGGTCTTTCCGTCTCGCGCGTGGGCGGCGCCGCCCAGAACAAGGCCATGAAGAAGGTGGCTGGCACCTTGCGCCTCGATCTGGCGCAGTACCGTGAGATGGCGGCTTTTGCGCAGTTTGGCTCCGAGCTCGACGCGGCCACGCAGGCGCAGTTATCCCGGGGTTCACGTCTGACGGAACTGCTCAAGCAACCCCAGTATGCGCCCGAAATAGTACATCGCCAGATCATGTCGATCTTCCTGGGCACGCAGGGCTATCTTGACAATGTAGACATCAATGACATCGAGAAGGTGAACAACGATTTTCTCACCTACATGGAAACAAGTCACTCGCAGTTGGTGAGCGACTTGGCTGAAAAACGCGAGTTGACCGACGAGATCACCGAAGGCCTGCGGGCCGCTTGCGAGGAATTCGTGAAGACGCTTCAAGCGGCGGAGACCGAAGCGGCGGCCGTGGCGGAATAGGCTAGAAAATGCCATCAACACGAGATTACAAGCGCCGCATACGCAGCGTTAAGAATACCCAGCAGATCACACGGGCGATGAAGCTCGTGGCGGCATCGAAGGTGCGCAGAGCGCAGGAGCGCATCGAGAGCGCCCGGCCCTATAGCGAGAAGATAGAGGAGTTGGTGAATTCGCTGGCTGCGAAAGTATCGGCGGACACGCACCCCCTTCTACGCGACGACATGAAGGACGACCGGGTGCTTCTGCTCGTCATCACCTCGGACAAGGGCCTTTGCGGCGGCTACAACACCAACCTGCTACGCCAGGCGTTTCAGTTCCTGAGGAAACGCGAGGAAGAAGGCAAGGAGACCGAGATCATCGTCGTGGGCCGCAAGGGCCGCGATTTCCTGGCGCGCAGGGAATTTTCCTTCAAGGAGCAGTTCACTGACGTCTACGGGAAAATCGACTTCGCCCTCGCCACCCAACTGGCCGAGATCATGACGAAGGCGTATCTCGAAGAGAGCTTCGATGAAGTCCACATCATCACCACGGAATTTCGCACGATTCTGAGCCAGAGCCCGAGGCTCTCGCGTTTGTTGCCGCTGGCTCCTCCGGTGCCCGAGGCCATCGACGTGCAGGGCGACCCCGTGGCGGCGGAATACATTTACGAGCCCTCGATGGAGGGCGTGCTGGACAGCATTCTGCCCAGGCACGTGCGGGTGCAGATCTACAGATCGCTCCTCGATGCCGAGGCGAGCGAATTCGGCGCCCGCATGACGGCGATGGACAACGCCTCCAGAAACGCCGAGGAAATGATAGGGGCGCTGACCTTGCAGATGAACCGCGTGCGCCAGGCTTCGATCACCACGGAGTTGCTCGAAGTGGTGGCCGGGGCCGATGCGCTGGCATAGAGGATTCCGAAGCGAGAAAACATCCCCGAGGAGGGCCGCTCGACGAGCCGCCGGCCGGGGAATTTGATGACGAAGGAGCCCAGGATGAACGAAGGACGTGTAACACAGGTTATCGGACCCGTTATCGACGTCGAGTTTGACGCAGGCCACCTGCCGGAGCTCAGGAATGCGCTCGTCGTCAAGAAAGACCCCTCTCTCGTAGCCGAAGGAGAAAAAGACGAAGTCGTCGTGGAGGTGGCGCTCCACCTGGGCGAATCCACCGTGCGCACCGTCTCGATGGAACCGACCGAAGGGCTGATCCGCGGGCTAACGGCCGTGGATACGGGCGCGCCGATATCGATGCCCGTGGGCAAGGCGTCGCTGGGACGTATCCTGAACGTCATCGGCGAGCCGGTGGACGGTAAAGGGCCGGTGGAGACGACGGAGCGCTTGCCGATCCATCGCCCCGCACCCACCCTGGAAGACCAGAGCACGTCCACGGAGATGCTCGAGACGGGCCTCAAGGTCGTCGACCTCCTGGAGCCATACACGCGGGGCGGGAAGACGGGCCTGTTCGGCGGCGCCGGCGTGGGCAAGACGGTTCTCATCATGGAGCTCATCCACAACATCTCCACGGAGCACTCGGGCACTTCGGTGTTCTCCGGCGTGGGCGAGCGCACCCGCGAGGGTAACGACCTCTATCTCGAAATGGAAGAATCGGGCGTTCTCGAAAGCGTGGGGCTGGTGTACGGCCAGATGACGGAGCCTCCCGGCGCGCGCCTTCGCGTGGGCCTCTCGGGCCTGACGCTGGCGGAATACTTCCGCGACGTGGAAGGCCAGGACGTGCTCTTGTTCATTGACAACATCTTCCGCTTCACGCAGGCGGGCTCCGAAGTGTCGGCACTGTTGGGCCGCATGCCCAGCGCGGTGGGATATCAGCCGAACCTCGCGACGGAGATGGGCGACCTCCAGGAGCGCATCACCTCGACGAAAAAAGGCTCCATCACATCGGTGCAGGCCATCTACGTGCCGGCGGACGACCTGACCGACCCCGCACCCGCCACCGCGTTCGCGCACCTGGACGCCACCACGGTTCTCTCGCGCCAGATCGCCGAACTTGGCATCTACCCGGCGGTGGACCCGCTGGATTCCACGAGCCGGATTCTGGATCCCCGGATATTGGGTGAGGAGCACTACGGCGTGGCGCGGCAGGTGCAGCAGATTCTCCAGCGCTACAAGGACCTCCAGGATATCATCGCGATTCTGGGAATGGACGAACTCTCGGAAGACGACAAGGTCATCGTCGCGCGCGCGCGAAAGATACAGCGCTTCCTGAGCCAGCCCTTCCACGTGGCTGAGCAGTTCACGGGCACGCCGGGCGTGTACGTGAGGCTCGAAGACACGATTCAGGGTTTCAAAGAGCTCGCCGACGGCAACGTGGATCATCTGCCCGAACAGGCGTTCTACATGGTGGGCAATCTCGAAACCGCCAAAGAAAAGGCCAAGAGCCTGGGCGTCGAGGTATAAGAGAATGGTAGAAGGTAAGATGATGCTCGACATCGTAACGCCCGAGCGCAAGCTCGTCTCCGCCGAGGTGGACGAGGTGACGGCCCCGGGGTTTTACGGGGAGTTCGGCGTGTTGCCCCAGCACACACCCTATCTGTGCCAGCTAGGCGTCGGCGTGCTCAGCTACCGCACGGGCAGCGCGCGGTATTTCGTCTCCATCATCGAGGGATACGCCGAGGTGGGTCCTGACAAGATCACCATCCTGGCGGAGCACGCCGAACGGGCCGAAGACATCGACGCCGGGCGCGCGCAGGAATCGCGCCAGCGCGCGCAGGAGCGCATGGCCGGCCAGAAGGCAGAGGAAGAGCTTGATTTCGATCGCGCCGAGTTGGCTCTCAAGCGCGCCATCACCCGCATTTCCGTGGCGAACCAAAGCGGCCTCAACAACTAGCGGGCATTTCGCTTGGGGGCCGTCGCTTACCCGTTGGGGTGAATGACGGCCCTCTTTTTTTATCGTATACCTGATTCCGAAACCGCGCCTTGATCGAGTGACTCGACGGGCACGCCCACTGAAAAAATGCCGTCTGAAATGGAAGTTTCGTTTCCAGGAGATGATGCCATGAAGATTTTATCCTTCGTTGCTCTCACGTTCGTGATGTCGCTCGCACTGGCGGCGCCCTCTCATCCGGCGGGGGATCCCAAGCCAGAAATGGCCGGACAGAATTATGCGCAAGGAGAGGAAGAGGCGCGGCAGGGAAAATGGGCGGAAGCGGCAGCGCTGTTCCGCAAAGTCATCGAAGAAGACGATCAGCACTACAAGGCTTTCAACATGCTGGGCTATTCATTGAGGAAGATGGGCAAGGCGAAAGAGGCTATCGCCGCCTACAACAAAGCGCTCTCCATCAAACCCGACTACGCGCCCGCTCTGGAATATAGAGGCGTCGCCCACGTCATGGCGGGGAACAAGGCGGCCGCTTTAGCGGATATGCAGAAGCTCAAGAGCCTGGGGTCTCCCCTCGCCGAGGATCTAGGCAAGAAGATCGCGGCCATGCCGGCCAACTGATCCTTCACAACGAAAAACCGCCCCGCAGGATCTCTGCGGGACGGTTTTCAGTTCCTATATGCGCATGAACTTCATGGGGAATTTCTGGAGGGCGCGCGCGCCGGTCTTTGTAACTTCCACGAGGTTTCCTACCTGGAGGCCGCGTTTGCCATCCGACGTACAGACGTTGGGCTGAATCACCATGAGCATGCCTTCTTCGAAGGTAATCTCGTTCTGGGGCCGCTTGAGGATGGTGGCGGCCACGTCGACGCGGGGGTTTTCGATGAGCAGCCCCCAGCCGTGGAAAGTGGTGTCGAAGGTGGTGAACCCCTCCTCCTCGATGATGTAGCCCGCGCGCCTGATGTCCTCGTGCGTGTTGCCCGGCTTCAAGACCTTGAGGATGCGCTCATAAGCCTCGACGCCCACCTCGTAGAGTTTCCGGTAGATGGGGGTCGGCTCCACGCCGACGGAGATGGGCCGGTGCGCCTGGCCGGGGTGCATCTCGTAATCAGCGGAGAGTTCCGTGAGCACGATATCGCCTTTTCTGATTTTTCGGTGCGAGGGGAACTGGTTGGGGAAGATCAGTTGCGGCCTCGCCATCGAAGTCGAACCCACGAAGATGAGTTGCGGGCTTCCGCCTTTGGGCACGTATGCGCCGGAGATGACGGCGGCGAGTTCGAATTCGCTCATCCCAATCTTTGCTTTCTTATCCAGCGCCTCGAAGGCCATGTCCGTTAGCGCCGCTCCGCGCCGGAACCACTTGAGTTCCTCGCTGCTCTTGATGAGGCGCACCTCGGCGAGGATGTCCGAGGCATCCGTGAAGTTTGCGCTCTTGAGAGCCTTGCGCCAGTGATCCACCACGCTGAACGGCATGGAGACGGGCAGAATTCCGCGAAAGCCGACCAGGCCGATGGTTCCTTTCTCAAGTCCCAAATCGCGGATGCGTCCTTCGACCTTGAGGCCCGGCTCGTAGTCCACGGCCTCTGTTTTCGCGATTATGCTCATCCTTTTGGCGTAGGGTAGATAGAGACGGTTCGATATGAACAGGGCGGGCGCGCCCCTGAGCGGAAATACGAAGAAGCTGCTCACCGGGTCCTTGTAGTTCGTGACGTATTTGAGGTTGGCCTGGTTGCCGCCCTGCATCCCCGAGTCCCCGTAGAAGATGAGGACGTCGATTCCCCGCGCGCGCATCCTTTTTCTGATCTCGCGGTAGCGGCGCGCGTATTCGGTTTTCGGGTAGCGGGGAAAGTCTTTTGCAGAGGCCATGTTGACGTCTCCTTGCGGGTTCGGGCGTCTTATCCTTTCAGCGCGGGCATGAGTTCGTCGGATATGAGCCGCGCGCTCTCCAGCGCCGAGGAGGCGGGCATGCCGATCCAGCTCGTGCGGATGATGAGATGGTTCACGCCCATGTCCTTGTAGGGTTTGAGTTCCTCGTAACAATCCTCCGGCGAGCCGATGACGAAGCGGTCTTTGAGCAAATCCTCGAAAGGTTGGTCGAATGTCTCATCCTCAGGCAAAGCCTTGTCCTGCCCCCAGCGGGCGTAGTCCTTGTATTTCTGGCCGAGGTAGGGGCCTGCGAGTTCGAGCGCCGTTTTCCTGTCCCTGGCGCAGAAGACTTCCTTCATGCAGGGAAGTTCCTCAGGCATGGATTTTCCCGCCTCCGCCAGGCCTTCGCGGTAGACGTCCATCTGGCGCGCGATGGTCTGCGTGGTGGCGTGGGGATTGATGAAGAGCGTGTCGCCCATGTGCGCCGCGCGCTTCACGGCCGGGTCGTTGTTCGCCGCGAACCAGATGGGAGGGTGGGGCTTTTGCACGGGGCGCATGTTCATGCGCACGTCTTCGAGCGTGCAGTATTCACTCTCGAACGACACGGATTCCTCCGTCCAGAGGCGTTTCACCAGTTCGAGGCAGTCCACGAATCGCTTTACCCGCTCGCCGCGCCTGACGCCGAAAGCGTCGAACTCCACGTCGCGGTAGCCGAGTCCTACGCCGAAAACCATGTTGCCCTCGGCGATGACGTCCATGGTGGCGACGGTTTCCGCCACGTAGACCGGGTTGTGCAGGTTGATGAGCAAGACGCCGATGCCGAGCGTCATGTCTCCCGCCTCGGCCTTCAGGCGAGCGAGAAAGGGCAGGTTCTGAAGATGCTGCACGTTCCCCTCGCTCAAATAGTGCTGGCCGGTGAAGAAAGAATCCCAGCCCTTGTCGCGCGTCAGGCGAACAAGAGCTATTTGAGAGTGAAAAGCCTCAACCAGATTGGCGTCCAGAGTCTGCTGTGCGGAGAGAAAAATGCCGAATTTCATATGTGAACCTCAAAAAAAAGCGATATTCGTGAAGGTGCAAAAAAACCGCGGGAGGCGTCGAGCCGCCCCCCGCGGCGTGATGCAGCGTAAAACGCCCGCTTAGTTCATGCCGAGCACTTCGATCTCCCAGGGGAGAAGCGTCTCGTCG
>WTGD01000185.1 GCA_011523725.1 Nitrospinota bacterium | reverse complement strand
GGCGCATCGCCTTTTTATACCCCCCTGTCAAGGGGGGTAGGGGGGTTGGTTTTCAAGGCAGGGGGAGAAAAAGCCCTTCAAGTGGGTGGAGTGTAGGGGTCGCATACATGCGACCCGCATGCCACGAACGGGGAGGGCCGCATATATGCGGCCCCTACACAACCCCCTCGAATGGCGACCGAAGGGGCGGTTCGCGAACTGTGGGACAACCCCGAGGAGGGGTTGTCCCGCTACAAAACCATCGTTCACGAAACAGGGGCTTTTTCAACAACCCCGTTTCGGGCGGTATTTTGCGATTTGGAGCATACGAAGGAGGTTCGTCATGACGGTGCAGACCATCGCCATCATCAGTCCGGGAGAGCTGGGGAGCGCCGTGGGCGGCGTTTTGAGGGAAAACGGATTGGACGCGCTCGCCTGCCTCTCGGGGCGCAGCGCGCTCACGCGCGAGCGGGCCCTGGCGGCGGGATTCCGGGACGTTCCGACGCTGGAAGCGCTGTTGGAAGAGGCGGACCTCGTGCTCTCCATCATGCCGCCGGCCTTCGCGGTGGATATGGCCCGAGAGGTCGCCGCGGCCATGAAGGCCACCGGCCATCGTCCTCCTTACGTCGATTGCAACGCCATATCGCCCGACTCCAGCCGCCGGGCCGGGAAATTCATCGCGCAAGCCGGCGGGGTCTACATCGACGGCGGGATCATCGTCGGTCCGCCGCCCTGGGAGGGGAGGGTTCCGGTCTTCTACGTCAGCGGCGAATCGACCGAGCCGATGACCGCACTGGACGGGAAAGGGATCAGCGTGCGCGTCGTCGGGAGCGAGATCGGCCGCGCTTCGGGCCTCAAGATGTGCTCCGCCGCACTCAGGAAAGGGACCCTCGCGCTGCAAACCGCCGTTCTCATCGCCGCCGAGGCGATGGGGCTGGGCGAGGAATTCGAAAGGGAGATGCTCGGCAGCCGCGAGGCCCTTTACCGCGAGATGGAATCGGGGACGCGGCGCCTGCCCTCCGTGGCGGCGCGCTACATCGGCGAGATGGAGGAGATTGCCGCGGCCTTCTCCTCCGTCGGCGTCACGCCGAAGTTTCACCAGGGCGCCCACGCGGTCTACCGGCTACTCGCCGGGACGCCCTACGCCGCCGAGACCCCGGAGGCGATAGATGGCGAACGCACCCCGAGAGAAGCGGCGCAGACCTATCTGAATCACCTGCCGATGAAATGACGGCGGCCGGTCCGGCGGATCAAGGCCATCCCTGTCGGCGTCTCCCGCACCGGATGCGCAGCCGTTGTCGATCGTTCGCGTGAAACCCCCGTCGTTTGCGTTGGAACTCCCCGCCCGGTCGGCGAACGCTCCCGCATCGGGGCTGTTGAGAAAATCCCCCTCGGTCGGTATTGACCACCGCCTCTTGTAGGGACAGGCCCCCGTGCCTGTCCTGTATCGGGGCAAATATGACCGATGGGCGGCCACGGGGGGTCAGACATATATGTCTGACCCTACGCTCCTCCTTCGAGGGGGCGTGCAGGGACATATACAGGCTTTTTCAACAACCCCGCATTGGTCGCGATTGGCCCCGCAATTCCCCGCATTTGCGAGGAAGGGGTTTTTCGGACGCGCGCGTATAGTTCGGCTCCCTCTCCCCGCGCGGGAGGGAGCGCGCGCCGTGAGGCCGGCCGGTTTTCCGGCGCGCGGGAGACGCGAACCGCAGGCGCCCGGTTCCGGGAGGGCTTTCGGGCGGTGTGGTTGCCGTCCCGGGATTCGCGTCCGGCCCGGCCATCGCTCGGGCGGCGTCCGGCGCGCCGGGCGGGCAATGGCCGTGCGCGCGAAAACCTCGAATTTCCGAAAAATTCCGAAAAATTCGATAAAATTCGATAAATTCACGTGGTTTTTCTGTAAATTTCCGGGCGTCCTTCAAGTCTCGAATCAATCTCATGTTCCATTCGTAATTTATTGTTTTGTAATGTGAAATAGAATGTGTGACCGGTCCGTGTCCGCAGGGCTGGCCCGTAGAGCGCCTCTCGCGTAAAATGTAGCTCACAGGGCTGTTGATAAATCGTAACGCATTGAATAATCAATCATTGGGGGATTTCACACCATGCTCGATGGCAAGAAGGTCATCGTCACGGGGGGCGGCAGCGGCATCGGCCGCGCCACGTGCGTTCTCGCCGCCGCCGAGGGAGCGGACGTCGCCGTGGCCGACATCAACCCCGGAACCGCCGCCGAGACGGTCTCCATGGTTGAAAAACAAGGGGTTAAGGCGATCCTGATCGAGATGGATACCTCGAAAAAAGCGGATGCCGAGCGCATGGCGGCCGAGGCCGTCGACGCCTTCGGCACGATTGACGGCCTCGTCTGCTGCGCGATCAAGCTCGTGCCCGGAAAGCTCGAAGACCTGCCCGAGGCGGATTGGGACATGGTGATGGACATCGGACTCAAGGGCTATTTTCTCTGCGCCCAGGCGGCGGGACGGGTGATGCTCGCGAAGGGGAGCGGAGCAATCGTTTTCGTCTCCTCCATCGGCGGAATGCAGACCTATCCCCTCGCCGGGGCATACAGCATATGCAAGTCGGGGGCGATCATGCTCAGCAAGCTCTTCGGTGTGGAGTGGGGCGGGCGCGGCGTCCGCGCGAACACCGTCTCGCCGGGCCAGGTGCGCACCCCGATGACCGAAGCCATGTTCCAGGACCCCGAAATCGCCGCGGGCCGCGCCGCCGTCGTGCCGATGGGCCGCGTGGCCACGCCTGAGGACATCGCGGAGGGGTGCGTGTTTCTGCTCTCGGAGCGGGCAAGGTACATCACGGCGGCGAACCTGCCCATCGACGGCGGGCAGGTGGAGAGCAAGATGATTCATACGCCCGGGCGAAACTGGGGCGGCAGGAAAATAGAGTACAGGACGGATTGAGAGAGGAGGTTCCGCATGGGCCGTTTCGATGGAAATGTCTGTATCGTCGCCGGAGGTGCCCGTGGCATCGGCGCCAAGACGTGTGAGATGTACGTGGAGCAAGGCGGGCGCGTTCTCATCGGAGACGTGAACGAGGAGTTGGGCGTCGAACTGGAAGCCAAACTCGGCAGGGACAAGGCGGTGTTTCAAATACTCGACGTGACGGATGAGGGGTCTTGTCAGGCGGCGGTGGAGCGCGCGGTGGGCGATTTCGGCGGCCTGAACCATCTGGTGAACTGCGCCATCAAGATGGACCCCGCCCCGCTGGTCGATTTGCCTCTGGCGAGCTGGAAAATGGTGCTGGACGTGGGTCTTACAGGCATGTTCCTGATGTGCCAGGCGGCGGGCCGCTGGCTAATAGAGAACGAAAGGCCGGGCGTCATGGTGAATCTGTCGTCGAACGCGGGCGTTCAGCCTTACGGGATGTCGGGCGCGTACAGCACGGTGAAGGCGGGCATCATCATGCTCTCCAAGCAGTTGGGCATCGAATGGGCGCGCAAGGGAATTCGCGTGAACGCCGTATGTCCCGGCCACACGGAAACGCCGCTGACCGCCTATCTGCAAGACCCCGAGATCAAAAAAGGCAGAAGCGACGTGACGCCTCTCGGCCGTGTGGGCCAGCCGGTGGATATTGCGCACGGTATTTTGTTCCTGCTGTCCGAGGAATCCGACTGGATTACGGCATCGCGTCTCGACATCGACGGCGGCATCCTGAACAGCGTCTACAACCACATGCCGGGCAGGAGGTGGGACTGAAAACAAGTGATTGAGAAAATGGGCGCGCCCTGATAGGCTACATCCGTTGTTTTAATCGCCCCTGATGCGAGGCCGTATTGAAAACAGCGCCATGCTTGTTTCGCCCCGTTTATTTTCTCTCAGTCGTTGTTGCGGGCTCATTCATAGCATTTGCCCCCGCTTCGTTGACTCCCATCTTACGCGGCGCCGTGGGGGCCTCCGCCATCACCGCCGCTCTCGTGCTTCATCCATCCATAGCGGAAGCCAGACGCTTCGGCGGGGGCCGTTCTTTTGGCGGATTCGGTCGCATGCGCTCCTTCGGTGCACGTTCTTTTTCGAGAAGAAGCTATGGCCGGGGCTACAGCCGGGGGTTCGCGGGCAGGCGTGGATTCGGCGGTTTTGGCATGGGTATGGGTTTGGGAATGCTGGGAGGATGGGGATTCGGCGGGCTTGGTCTTTTCGGTCTGGGCCGGATGCTCCTCTTTCCCCTCATCCTGATTTTCATTATGAGAATGATGTCTCGACGTTGAGTTTTCCCTTCACTGAACAAGGAGTTTACCGCATGAAAAAAATCGCGATTGCAGCTGTTTTAAGTCTGATGACGCCCTCCGTTGCGCTCGCCCAGGGCATGCCGCGTATGGGAATTGGCACGGGCCTGTTTCTGTCGATTGTCTATGGCGTTGTCGGCATCGCCTTGCTGATGATCGGATACAAGATTTTCGAGTGGATCACGCCATTTTCCGTGAACGATGCACTATCGAAAGATCAGAATAGAGCAGTGGGTATCGTGGTCGGGGCGATTTTCATTGGAGTGGCGCTCATCGTTGCGGCGGCGTTGGGGTAGTTCAGTCCAAGTATCGTTACTCTTTTGCCTCCTGATTTGAGAATATATGCACGAATAGCGAGGAGGCGAGCCAGACGTGATGACAAAAATCAAAGAAAAAGCGGATTTCAAGGTATCACTTGCAGATCCGCTTTTTTTCTCTTTGCAGGGAGAGGGCGCGACTATCGGCCGCCCGTCCGTTTTCATTCGTCTCATGGGTTGCTCGGTCGGATGTGTCTGGTGCGACACGAAGTATTCCTGGTCGGGACCTCCGGTCGAGGAAAAATCAATCGCGGAAATTCTGGATTTTTGTGTGGAACACGAAGGCGCTCAGGTGGTAGTGACGGGGGGAGAGCCTCTGGAATCCCCGCAATTTCCTGTGCTTATCGAGGCGCTTCATGATGCGAGTCTAAGAGTAGAGGTGGAAACGGCGGGCCATATTCCGCCGTCTGAAGATGCTCTCCAACGTGTGGATCAGTGGAACGTCTCGCCCAAACTGAAATCGGCCCAAATTTCAGAGAAAAAACAGCCCAGCACTCTGGACTGGCTCCGCCATGCCAAGGAACCCTATCTCAAATTCGTGGTTCACCGGGCGGAGGAACTCGATGAAGTCGAGAATGTCCTCGATAAGTACAGCTTCGGTGATTTTCCGCGGAATCGCATCATCATCTCGCCTGGGGGCAAAACACGCGAGCAAATGGAACATAGGTTGTTCGCGCTGGCGGAGGCTTCGATGAGTCGAGGCTTTCGGTTCACACCCAGGCTGCACGTCATGCTGTGGGGGGAAAAGCGCGGGGTATAGCTTCAGACAACCAAGGAATTTGATACTAACGTTGCAAAGAAAACGCCCTCCGGGTGCTGCCGGAGGGCGTTTTAGATTGAGCTAAGGAACTTAGGCCGGAAGAGCGATTCCTTCCTCCTCTGTGAGCCTGTCCCAATTCGCCTCGGTTCGTTTTTTGAGCTCATCCATGAACTCGCGCGTGATGAAACTGGGCATTTTGACGTTCTCGTTTACCCTCTCATACACTTGGGAAGGCACGTCGTATTCCTCGTCGGTATAGCCCACTTTTTTCTCGAGCAAACGCCCTCTCAGGTAAGAACGTCGAATCGCCTGATTCACGTCATCTTCCGTCAACGACATGCCGAACATGTCGTTCAGGCTGTCGACGATATTATCGTTGGGTACGCCAGCGAATTTGCAGGTGCCGATGAGGTCATCCCTCGTATAGTAGATGCCGTTCAGGATAGCGTTTTCCCAGTAATCGATGTCTGTTTGCTGACCATCCAGGATGAGGAGCAGGAACGTGCGCATACTCATGTGGCCGCCTGCCAGCGCCCAGGGGTAACCGGGGTTGGTTTCGGGTAGATAGGCGGGGTATTCGAGTCCCTTGCCCTGCATGGCGAAGGAAAGGTCACCGCATTGCTGGGCCAGGCGCATCGTACCCTGGGCCAGTTCTTCGCATTCGCCCGCCGCCGCTTTTCGAATCAATTCTTCCATCTTTTTCGCGTCGCCGAAGCGGATGCCGTCGAGCACAGGTTTGTCTGAGTTCCGCTCGTTCCACTCCATGGCGTAGCTGAAGGTGGCGCCCAGGCTGATGGCGTCATAGCCCATGCGGTCGCCCAACTCCACGAGCTCGAGGGATTCTTCCGCATCGTAGACGCCGCAGTTCGCAGTGATGAGGTCCAAGGGTTCATAGTCGAATTTGACCCTGAATTCTCCTTTTTTCGCCTTTCTTCCCTCGGCCGTTTCTCCCTCGGGCCTGTCGTAGATATTTTTGTGGCATGCGATGCCGCACTTGAAGCAGGACTCATCTTTGACGACGTAGGGTTCTTCAAAACTGCTCCGGTAGAGTTGAACGGCGTCGTCATTTCCAGGAGCCCAGAAGTTCCTCTCGGGCAGACATCCCATGGGGTGCAGACCCGCAATATTCCGCCATGTGCCGCCTCCGCCGTCGGCCTTATAGGCGTCGCGGTAGTTCTTGGAACCGGCACCCCGGGAGATAACCTTGTTCGCCTCTTTGACGACGTTTGTGACGGCTGTTTTGTCATCGGGCGCCTGCGCGACGATGGCGATGAGGTTTTTGGAACCCATCACGCCGCCGAAACCGCCGCGTCCGCAGAATCTCGGTTTGCATTCTCTCGTTTTGAGCTGGTTTTCCGTGCTCAAGACGATGGACGCCATACGGTTCGTCTCAAAGTTCTCCCCTGGTGGGCCGATGACGGCGAAATGGGCATCGTCGTACTCATCTGCGAGCGTCATCATTTTTTCGTGTGAATCCATACCCAGAAGGGATGAGGCGTCCACGAGTTCCAGGCTCGGCGGGCCGCCGAGGGTGTCACTCTTGATCACCAGCGTTACGGGCTTCTCACTTCTGCCGGTGAAGATGATTTCGTCTATGCCCGCGCAGGCCACCTTGGTTCCGAATTTACCGGAACCCGCCGAATACATGGCCGAAGGCGCGCCGGCGAGCGTGCTCTTGAGTGGGCTGTAGCCGCCGAAGAAAGTCCTGAGACCCGTCATCAAGTTCGTACCCGAGAAGCAACCAAGTTCCATGACGAGCGGGGAGGAAGGGGCGTATGGGTCTGATACATCATGATGAGAGAGAATTTTGAAAATCCTGCCGATCCCGCCTAGAAAATCCTCCAAATCCTCGCAGGGTTTCTCCTCCACCGTGATGCTTCTAGTGCTGAGATCAACAGTAGCGCTTCTGTACTTGTAATCAGTTGCCGAGTTGTTCCCGTTTTTAGCGTCAGTCCACATTTTTTGTTGCCACCTCCTATGAATATGACTCATGGGATTCTGAGTTTAGAATTGGTAGTGATTTTTTCTTAGGAAGTGATTATTCCGTGTTTTGCCTGGTTGGGCAAGCGGACGGGGAGTGACAAGGCTTTAGAAAGCTACTGGCTCTTGAAATTCTCCAAATACCCCACGGAACACATCCGTTATCTCCCCGATTGTGGCATATGCTTCCACGGCCTCAGAAATCGGCTCCATGAGATTCTCGTCGCCCTTAGCGGCATCTTCAAGGCGTCTTAGACATTGCTCCACCTGAGGCGTATCTCGCTGTTTCGTCACTTCATTCGGTTGTTTCTCTTGGCCTTCGTGAAGCG
Source organism: Nitrospinota bacterium (assembly GCA_011523725.1). Lineage (GTDB taxonomy): Bacteria > UBA8248 > UBA8248 > UBA8248 > UBA8248 > Bin107. The sequence continues at coordinate 1,959 of WTGD01000185.1, read as the reverse complement.
CAGGGTCAATCGTCACTATCTCTTGTGAGGGAGGTTCCTCCCTCACATATTTATTCACGCCAACAATAGTCTGTTCTTCTGCATCCACCGCTTTTTGCCAACGAAAAGCGCTTTCCGCTATCCATTTTTGAACTACGCCCCGCTGGATACACTCGACCATGCCGCCGCGCTCTTCCACGTTTTCGATAATCTGCGACATTCCATCTTCCATTCGAGCAGTCAAATTTTCCAAATAATATGAACCACCAAATGGATCCGCCACGTCTGGCACGCCGCTCTCATGGGCGATGATCTGCTGGGTACGCAGAGAGAGCAGGGCGCTTTCCTCGGTCGGCAACGCGAGTGCTTCATCGTAAGCACAAGTAAAGATGGTTTGGGCGCCGCCGAGCACGGCGGAGAGAGCTTCGTAGGTGACTCTAACGATATTGTTCTCGGGTTCTTGCGCGGTGAGGGTGCTTCCGCCGCAGACGACACCGAAACGGAAAAGCCAGCTTCTCTCGTTTTTGGCGCCAAAGCGCTCACGCATGATTTTCGCCCAAAGTGTCCGCATGGCTCTGTATTTGGCGATTTCTTCGAAAAAATCCATGTGGGTGTAAAAATAAAAACTGAGTCTTGGGGCGAACTCGTCGATATCCAGCCCGCGCTCCAGGCATCTTTCCACATAAACAATAGCGTCCGCGAGGGTAAAGCCGCCTTCCTGGACGGCGGTGGCGCCGGCATCCCTGAAATGAGCGCCCGCAGCACTGATGGTGTTGAACCTGGGGGTGTTCTTCACGCCGTATTCGACGGTATCGACTATCAGCCTCAATGACGGCTCGGGCGGGAAAACCCATGTGCCTCGGGAAACGTATTCTTTGAGGATGTCGTTCTGGATAGTGCCGGTCAATAGAGCGGGCGGAACGCCTTGCTTCTTACCGACCGCGACGTACATGGCATAAAGGATGGCGGCGGTTGAGTTGATGGTGAAGGATGTGCTGATCTTATCGAGTGGGATGCCTTGAAAAATGGTTTCCATATCCGCGAGCGAGTCGATGGCCACGCCGACTTTGCCGACCTCACCGGCTGATTTTTCGCTGTCGCTGTCGAGTCCCAGTTGGGTCGGCAAATCGAGCGCGACGGAAAGCCCGGTGTTTCCCTCATCAAGCAGAAAGCGGTATCGCCGGTTCGTATCCTCCGCGGTTCCGAAACCCGAATACTGGCGCATCGTCCACAGGCGTTTTCTGTACATCTCGGGATGAATGCCGCGTGTGAGAGGATATTCGCCTGGTTTGCCCGGGGAATAGCCCTGAGGCATATCTCCAGGGCCGTAAGTGTTTTCAACGGCGAGGCCCGATCGAGTTTTTATCTGCGGGGGTTCTTTTTCCATTTCGCGATTATCTTCCCTTGAAAACGGGGCTTCGCTTTTCAAAAAACGCTTTTACCGCCTCATCATGATCTTCCGACACCCAAAGATCCGCAAATAGCGACGATTCCAAACCTGTCGTTTCATCCAGTGTATTTTCTAATCCGAACAAGAGCAATTCCTTCAATGAGCGGATGGCTCCCGGCGCGCTTTTAGAAATTTCCTTCACCATTGCCTTGGCGACTCGAAGACCGTCCCCTTTGGGTACGATGGCGTTTGCGAGTCCCATCTTTAGCGCATCTTCCGGGCTCAATTCTTTGCATGTGGTCAACAGTTCCAACGCTCGCCCATAGCCAATTGTGCGGAGGAGACGTCCCCCGCCTCCCCAGCCCGTCATGAGACCCACACGAGCTTGCTTGAAACTCATGTAGGCGTGCTCCTCGATGATCCGCATGTCACAGGCCATGGCGATTTCGGTTCCACCGCCCAAGGCGTATCCGTTCAAGACGGCTATGACGGGCACAGGCAATGCGGACAAACGCCCCATGATTTCCTGCATCCGCCTGCTCATGCCCATCCCAGCCTCGCGAGATTCAAAAGACTGCAGCCATTTCAAG
>WTGD01000056.1 GCA_011523725.1 Nitrospinota bacterium | reverse complement strand
GAGGGGCGTTTTTGTAGGGGCCGCATATATGCGGCCCCTACAAAAACGCCCCTCCCCGGTCACGTCAAACCCTTGTTCATCAGAGACTTTTTCAACCGCCCCTCTTCGGTCGGGTATGACCCCTCACGAAACGACCTCCATCAGCCTCTCCCAGAGGTATTCCGCGTCCGCATCGGTGAGCGGATCGGGGGAGATGAAGATTCCCGAGTCGCCGGACAGGCCGACCTGCACCCGCACCTCGCACGCCCACAGTGCGTCTGCGACCTGATCGCGCGATTTCCCGAGCGCATCCTCGTCGATTTCGACGACGACTTCGGGCAAATCCTGCCCCAGGGCGTTGGGGCGCCTCACGCGGGGCGAGAGCCCCTTCATCCCGCTCATGCGCTCCATGTAGAACTCGCACCACCGCTCGTTGTGGGCGTATTGTTCCGCCTCGCCTGAGTCCAGATAGTGCTCCAGCGCGCAGAGCAGGCCCGCGATGTCGTCGCGCCCCGCTTTCATGGGCCGTCCGACCGAATACCTGGGGCTGCCCATCATGGCGCAGGCCCCGACGATCTCCTTTTTGCCCAGGATGATGCCGGTGTTCTGCGGCCCGCCGATGCTCTTCCCCCCGCTGAAGATGGCGGCGTCTACGCCCAAAGTCTTCGTGTAGCGCCAGAGATTCTCAGACGGGGGAAGTTGCGCTGCGGCGTCCACGACCACGGGCACGTTTCGCTTGTGCGCGATCTCGATGATGGTCTCGAGCTTCAGGATGTTCCCGCCCGCGTAGCGGCCCGGGAAGTAGAAGACGCCCGCCGTTTTCTCGCCGATGGCCTCTTCGAGCTCCCAGGGGTGGGTCTGGCGGTGCGAGCCGATCTCCACGAGCCGCGCCCCCGCCTGGCGGATGTTGATGTCGTAGTGGTTTCTCTGGAAGCGGTGGATCACGATCTCGTTCTTGAGACCGTCGGTGAAGGGGAGCCTGTCCATGAGGGCCGGGTTCCCGCCCGTGATGCAGGCCGCCGCGCACAGCACCAAGCCGGCGGCGGAGCCGCTCGTGACGTAGGCCGCCTCGTTTCGCGTCAGCTCGGCGATTCGCGCGCCCGCCTTCTCGTGCAACTCGTTCATGTCCACCTGGGCGGCGTTCGCCTCCCGCATGGCGGCCCACACCTCGGGCCTCATTTTCGAGCCGCCGAAGACGGTCTGGCGGGTGCGCGCGCTGATGACGCGGCGGACGCCGAGGTCGTTCAGGAATTTTGGATCTTGCGGGGATTCGTTAATCGCCTTGCTCCTTAGCCTGTGGTGGAATACCTGAGCGCCGCACCCCCGAGTACGGTCCACGATGCGTCTTCGGTTTTTCCGAATAAAGAGAGGGTGTGAAAACCCTCCTCATCGCGCGGGAACCGCCTCTCAAAGTCGAGCCTGAAATCCTGCGCTGCCTCATGCGGCGTAATCTCCACCTCAGCCGATTCAGGCGGCGCGCCGTCGAGACCTACGCCCAGAAGCAGTGGCGAGGCGGCATCGCTCCGCACGCGTCCCTCGATTTCGAGATGCGCCGCTTCCCCGCCCCATACGAGGAAAGAGACGCTCATATCCGGCGATACTTCGCGCCACCCGCCCCCAGGAACCGCCGCATCCGCGCGCAGGCGTTGTCTCCACTCGACCCGCGTTCGGTTGTGCCGGCTCAGGATGAGCGTCCTGTGCTCGGGCCTGTCCGCCCAGTGGTAGTGTTTGGGCCTGTTCTCAAAGGGCCGCCCCATGCCGACGAGAAGGGCGGAAGGCTCGCCGCGCATCACCTCCTCGCCGGCCAGGGTTTCGTGCCCCGTCGTCGAGGCGGTGAGCTTCACGCGCTCGCGTCGCTCATCCCACGTCGCGTAGACGTACTGCACCGTATCGACGGGAGGCCGCGAGGCCACGTTGGGCGGAGGTTCCTGCAGAACGCGCAGCCGCCCGCCGATACGGATTTCCGCACCGCCGTGGCGCACGAGTTCGAGCTGGTGGAAGCCCCGGTATTCGAGACGGCACGGCTGGGTCATGGAGATTCCTCCACCGGATGCAATTGCGCGTGTGTTCGATGCGGCCATCATATCACGATGTGCGCGCGGGATGGATCGTGTATCATGACGCCGCGTCGCCGCCCGGCGGCGTTTTCTTTACCAACGACAGGAGTTTTGCGATGCGCATCATGACCACCCTTCCGATGGACGACCTGAAAAAAGCGGGTCCGGCCGCACGCGATATCGAGGCGGCGGGCTATGACGGCGTAATGACCATGGAGAACGCGCACCACCCCTTTCTGCCCCTGGCGGTGGCGGCGGTGGAGACCGAGCGCGTGGAGCTTCTGACCGCCGTGGCCATCGCCTTCCCGAGGAGTCCCATGGTGTGCGCGAACGCGAGCTGGGATCTCCAGGTCGCCTCGAACGGACGCTTCGTCCTGGGGCTCGGGCCCCAGATCCGCGCGCACAACGTGCGGCGCTTCAGCGTGCCCTGGAGCGCGCCCGCCGCGCGGATGCGCGAATACGTGGAATCGCTGCGCGCGATATGGCGCGCCTGGCGGAGCGGGGAAAAACTCGATTACCAGGGCGAACACTACCGGTTCAGCCTCATGACGCCCGCCTTCACGCCGCCCTCGGGCGGGCAGCCGATGGCGCCCGTCACCATCGCGGCGGTGGGGCCGGGCATGCTGAAGGTCGCGGGCAGCCGCTGCGACGGCGTGCGTCTGCACCCGTTCTGCACGAGGGGGTATTTCGAGGAGTTCTGCCTGCCGAGGCTCGTGGATGGCTTCGGGGAGAACGGGATAACGCGCGAGCAGTTCGAGATCACCGGCGGCGGCTACGTCGTCACGGGGCGCGATGAGGAGGACATCCGGCGCGGGATGGACGAGGTGAAGGTGCGCCTCGGCTTTTACGGCTCCACGCCCGATTACTGGCCGGTGCTCGAGATGCACGGCTACGGCGATCTGGGCAGAAAACTCAGGCAGATGACGCGCGAGGGCAAGTGGGGCGAACTCGCGGGCGAGATTCCCGACGACCTGGTTCACCTTTTCGCCGCCGTGGGCGTGCACGCGGAGATCAAGGGAGCGATAGAGGCGCGCTTCGGGAACGGCGTCGACACCCTCTACGCGGGGATGCTCCCCACGGCGGACAGGAACCTGCCGCCCGACCTGATTCAGGACATCCAGCAGATTCCCGTGGCGTTTACGGGATTTGCGGAGAGGTAGGGGGAGGATGCCTTATGTCTCTTCCAATCACTCCTCCTCAAGGGGCTGTTGAAAAAATCTTTGTCAAGGGAATAACCCCCCAACCCCCCTTGTCAGGGGGGCTTTTCTTCCACCCCCCTCGTCGGGGGCATTGCTTTTGCCCCCCTGTTATAAGGGGGGTAGGGGGGTTGGTTTTCAAACCGAAGGAGGGCGAGCGGGGCGGGTGAAGCATTGTTCCCTCCATTCCCCACCCCCCGTCTGGCGTCCGCACCGAGGGCCTGCTAGAATCGCCGCAGGCTTTGCCCCTACACGAAAGAAACGGAGGAACCGCCCATGAAGGCCATGATCCTGAAAGAGTTCGGCAAACCCCTCGTCTACGAGGAGGCGCCCGAGCCCCGGATCGGCCCCCGCCAAGTGCTCGTCGAATCGAAGGCGAACGGCCTTTGCGCGACCGACTTGAAGATTGTGGACGGAAGCGTCAAGACCGCCCCCACGCCCCTGATGCTCGGCCACGAGAACTCGGGCGTCGTCCTGGAAGTCGGCTCTGAGGTCGATTCCGTCGCACCGGGCGACCGCGTGGTCGTCGTGAGCAAGCAGACATGCGGGCGCTGCCGCATGTGCCGCGCGGGCCATGAGGAGATGTGCCTGAACTCGCCGGGACGCCTGGGGATCGAGATAGACGGCGGCTTCGGCCAGTTGGTCGCGGCTTCTGAGCGGAACCTCGTCAAAATCGGCGAAAACGTCTCGCTGGCGGCGGCTTCCCTCATCGGCGGGACGCTCGGCTCCCCGCTCCACGCCATCCGCATGGCGCGGCCCGAACTCGGCGAGTGCGCCGTCATCTTCGGCGTCGGTGGCCTCGGGCTGCACGCCCTCCAGATACTCCGCCACCTGGGCGCGAACGTGATCGCCGTGGACGTGAAAGAGGAGAAGCTCGCCAAGGCGCGCGAACTCGGCGCGTTCGAGACGGTGAACGCGATGGAGACCGACCCGGTCAAGGCCGTGACGGACATCACGAACGGCTTCGGGGCGGACATCGCGCTCGAGATCGTCGGCGGGGCCGCCGTGCCGCCCGTGCTCCAGCAGTGCATCGACCTGCTCCGGCCCGGCGGACGCCTCGTCATCCTGGGCTACTCCTTCGGCCAGAAGGTGGAGATCGACCCCGCGCAACTCGTCTACAAGTGGATTCAGATCGTCGCGTCGCACAACCACACCGTGCGCGACGTGGCCGACGCCGCGAGCCTGGTGAACGACGGCCGCGTGCGCGCCGTCATCACCGAGGAAGCCCCGATGCCGGACGCGAACGACGCGCTGGCCGCCCTTCGCGCGGGCGACCCGGTGGGAAGAATCGTGCTTACGTGGTGAGGCGATAAGCCTGATGAGATCATACGACCTGTATCAACCAACCAACGCATCCGCAGGAGGCAGCATGGCGTATCGAATCGAAACGGACAGCATGGGCGAGATCGAGGTGCCCGGGGACAGATACTACGGCGCGCAGACGGCGCGCTCGCTCGTTCACTTCAAGATCGGCGGCGACCGCTTCCCGCGCGAGATCATCCGCGCGCTGGGAATCCTGAAGAAAGCCGCCGCGATGACGAACGAGGAGCTGGGAATCCTCGATTCGGAGAAAGCCGCGCTCATCGTCCGGGCGGCGGATGAGGTGATCGCGGGCGATCTGGACGCGCATTTCCCCCTCGTCGTCTGGCAGACCGGCAGCGGCACGCAGACGAACATGAACGCGAACGAGGTCATCGCCAACCGCGCCATCGAACTCGCGGGCGGCGTGATGGGCTCCAAGGACCCGATCCACCCCAACGACGACGTGAACAAGGCGCAGTCCTCGAACGACACCTTCCCGACGGCGATGCACATCGCGGCGGGCGAGCAGATGACGAAGCGGCTCATCCCCGCCGTGGAGACGCTCCAAAAAACGCTCGCGCAGAAGGCCGAGGCCTTCGATTCGATCATCAAGATCGGCCGCACCCATCTCATGGACGCCGTTCCTCTCACGCTGGGCCAGGAATTCTCCGGCTACGCGCAGCAGCTCGAAAACGGCCTGGCGCGCGTGAGGATGTCGCTGGACGGCATCTACGAACTCGCCCTCGGCGGCACGGCGGTCGGCACGGGCCTCAACACGCACCCCGACTTCGCGGAGAAGGCCGCCGCCCGGATCGCCGATATGACGGGGCTGCCCTTCAAAAGCGCGCCCAACAAGTTCGAGGCGCTCGCCGCGCACGATGCGGTCGTCTTCGCGAGCGGGGCGGTGAAGACGCTCGCGGCGTCGCTGATGAAAATCGCGAACGACATCCGCATGCTGGCGTCCGGCCCCCGGTGCGGCGTGGGCGAGCTCCTCATCCCCGAGAACGAACCGGGAAGCTCCATCATGCCCGGCAAGGTGAACCCCACCCAGAGCGAGGCGATGACGATGGTGTGCGCCCAGGTGATGGGCAACGACGTGGCGGTGAACGTGGGCGGCGCGACGGGGCATTTCGAGCTCAACGTATTCAAGCCCGTGATGATCTTCAACCTGCTCAATTCCGTGCGCCTGCTGGCCGATGCGAGCGTTTCGTTCAACGAGCACTGCGCGGTGGGGATCGAACCCAACCGCCCCGCGATAGACGCCTACCTGCAGAATTCGCTCATGCTCGTGACGGCGCTGAACCCCGTCATCGGCTACGACAACGCGGCCAAAGTGGCGAAAAAGGCGTTCGCCGAGGGCGGCACCCTGCGCGACGCGGCCATCGCGCTCGATCTCCTGACGGGCGAGGAGTTCGACGCCGCCGTCAAGCCCGAGAACATGATCGGCCCGAGGGGGTAGGGGAATCGGCCGACGTCATTCCGGCGAAAGCCGGAATCCAGAGACTTTGATCCTGTAGGGGCGCTTCGCGAAGCGCCCCTATGGTTTTCAAACCGCCCGCTTTTCGTTGGTGAGGGCCGTTCTCGAACGGCCCCTACAAACCCATCTGATTTGCAGGGTTGTATTCATCGAGTGCCCATTTCAACGGATTGTTCTGGATGTATTCGCGGATATTGTTGAGGTCTTCATCGTCGCGGATGACGTGGTCGTAGAATGATCGTTGCCAGAGTTTTATCCCGGGAGTGCCCTTACGTCTGTTGATTCGCTTGGTAGATACCGTCTTGAATGCACCGATTAAACGACCCAACGATTTTGTAGGGGCGGTTCGCGAACCGCCCCTACGGGTGCCACGAATGATCAAGATACCGTGGAAATGATTCGGCATGATCACCCAAACGTCCAACCCTACATTGTCGTATCGTCTCTCCAACCATTCCCACGACTCAGCAACGATGCGTCCCACATCGTTCAGACGCATTTGTTCATTCACAATTTCGCCGAACCTGTTTGCCCTGTCCTGCACGCAAACCGTTACGAAATAACACCCGGCTTGCGAATAATCGTAACCTTCCAACCGATTCGAATTTCGCCTTCTTCGGCGCACGTCCATGTTCATGTCCGAAAATGAATGGTAGGGGCGGTTCGCGAACCGCCCCTACGGGTAAACGTCTTGCATCGGACGTTCACGAGGCCCCCATTTACATCCCCAACCCCCCGTCGATGCGGAGCACGATGCCCGTCACGTAGCTCGCCTCGTCCGACGCGAGGAAGACGAACCCCGCCGCCATCTCCTCGGGCTCGCCCCACCGGCCCAGGCAGATGCGTTCGAGATACTTGGACTCGAAGCGCTCGTCCGTGCGGATTGTCTCCGTCATGGGGGTGATGGCTGCAGGCGAAACGCAGTTCACGGTGATGTTGTAGCGGCCCAGTTCGCGGGCCGCGCTCTGCGTCGCGCCGACGATGCCCATCTTGGCGGAGGAATAGTTGATCTGCCCGATGGTGCCGCGAAGCCCCGCGCCCGAGGTGACGTTGATGATGCGGCCTTCCTTGCGGGGGATCATGCGCTTGGCCGCCGCATGGATGCCCGTCCAGGTGCCCTTGAGGTGGACTGCGATCACCTCGTCCCACTGCGCCTCGCTCATCTTGTGGAGCATGGCCGCGCGCACGATGCCGGCGTTGTTCACCATCACGTTGATGGGCCCGTGCGCGGCTTCGGACGCGTCGAGCGCGCCCTCGACTTCCGCGAGGCTGCTCACGTCGGCCTTGTGAAACAGCGCCTCGCCGCCCGCGTCTCTAATCAGGCGCGCGGTCTCCTCGCCGCCTTCCTCGTTCATGTCGACGACGAGCACCTTCGCGCCTTCTTCTGCGAAGCGCCGGCACACCGAGCGTCCGATGCCCTGCGCGGCTCCCGTGACGAGGGCGTTCTTGTTTTTCAGTCTCATGGAATTCCTCTCTTTCCGTGCTGTGGATTCAGTCCAGCCAGGCCTGCGCGCGGCCCGCTGTCACGACGCGTCCGCCTGAGTCTACCGCCTCGATCTCGCAGGCGGCGTATTCCCGGCCCCTCTCTTGCGCGACCTCGGTCACGACGCCCCGGCAGGTGATGACCTCGCCGAGCTTCACCATGCCCTGGAAGCGGACTTCGAGCCGCTTGTAGCTTCCCGCGCCGAAGGCGGTTTCGACGAATTGCCCCAGAAAGCCCATCGAGAGCATCCCGTGGGCGATGACGCCCTCGAGGCCGCCCGCCCGGGCAGCATCGTCGTCATAGTGGATCGGGTTGAAGTCTCCGCTGGATCCTGCGTATTTCACGAGCTGCATACGCGATACGGGCGCCTTCACGAGTTCGGGGAGCGCGTCGCCCTTTTGGTAACTCATCCTCTCTCCATTATTTCATGAATCGCCGGAGCGACACCCACTTGCCCCCGCCGACGCGCGAGCCGTCGCGCGCGTCGGTAAACTCGTACTCGCGCTCGACGAAGACGAGGTCGCCCGTGCGCCCCGATTTCTCGGTGATGCCGGTAATGGTGAAGGAGACGTCCAGTTCATCGCCCGCTCGGATGGGCCGTTCGACCTCATAGACCTGGGAGGCGTGGAGGCCCACGTCGCCGAAATCAGGCGGCAGGTCGGGATAGGCGTCCTTTGGCCGGAAGGTGGTCGGAAAAGTGGGCGGCGCGATAGCATCTGGTCCGCGATATGCGGGGTTATCGTCGCCGACCGCGTCCGCGAATTTCTCGATCGCCCCCTGCTCGACCCGCACGCGGTAGGGGCCGTGCTTTCGTCCCACCAGCGCGCGTATTTCCGGCGTGATCCTGTTGCTCATGTGCGTCCTCTCACCAGGAATTGATCTTTATCCGAACGTCGGCGGCGATGCAGCCTCCCGCCGTGGCGATGAGCGGGTTGATATCCACCTCGGCGACCTCGCTTCCGAGTTCCGTCGCCAGTTCCGAGATTTTGACCATTATATCGGATACGTGCGGGATTTGAACGGTCGGCCCGCCCCGGAAGCCCTCGAATATGACGCGCGAGCGAAGCCTTGAAAGCGCTTGCTCCGCTTCCTGGGTCTCGAAAGGAGGCAGCAGGCGCGCCACGTCGTCGAGCGCTTCCACGTACACGCCGCCGAGGCCCGCCGTCACGCACGGGCCGAACGTCGGGTCGTTCGATATGCCGACCAGGAGTTCCAGGCCGCCTTCCACCATCTCCTGCACCAGGAGGCGCGCGTCATTTGCGAGCGAGAGCAGCCGCCCGGCGCAGGCGAGGACTTCATCGGGCGCGTCGAGGTTCAGGAGCACGCCACCCGCTTCCGTCTTGTGCGAGAGGTTCTCCGATACGACCTTGAGCGCGACGGGTGCCTGAATTTCCTCCCACGTCTTGAGGGCTTCTTCCGCCTTGTTCACGAGCGCTTCCTTGGGCCTCGGGATCCCGTAGAGGTCGAGAATCTGTGCGCATGCCTCGGGCGGGAGAAACCCGTCGGGTGAGGGAGTGCTCTCCCGCATGATTCGCTTGGCCTTTTCCGCCCGGGTATGGTCAATGGAACGGGGGCGGGAGGAGGCCGCCTCGCGCGCGTTCTTGAGGGAGAAGAGGGACTCCAGTCCCCGGATCGCGCGGGCGTAGTCGCCGAATACGGGCACGGATGCTTTCCTTAAGCATTGAATCTGCTCGCGCGGCCCGGTGAGCCAGGTGAAGGCGACGGGCACGGGCGAGGATTCGAACAGCGCCTTCACCTCCGCCGCTATCTGCGCGCCCACGTGGTGATAGACGCCCATCATGAAGAGCAGGGCGTCCACGCTCTCATCCCCCGCCACGGCTTCCCCCGCCGTCTTGAGCGGCTGGCTCTCGGGCCTGCTGACCATGAGGGATACGAGGTCGACCGGGTTGTCCTTGGGCGCGTAGTCGGGCAGGACGCCCGCGAGTTTCGCTTGTGTCTCTTCAGCGAGGATGGGGAGCGTCAGGCCCGCCTCGGTGCATAAGTACGCCGCGAGTGCGCCCAGACCGCCCGAGAAGCTCAAGACGTCCACGACGCTTCACTCGATCGGTCTG
>WTGD01000319.1 GCA_011523725.1 Nitrospinota bacterium | reverse complement strand
CATCAAGCCTGTATGCGGAATCTCGCCCTCTATCTGCAAGGCCATATCTCTTATGAGGATTGGCGAAGCCGACAAGAGGAACTCGAATCGAGACTTACGCCCGCGCCCGAACTTCCATTCGACACATGGGAGCCCAAGACCCCCGAGGCCGCCTGATTCCCTCCCTCGCCTGGGCGCAACTATCCAGGCAAGCGCATCGCTTCTCCCTGATGCGCTTACGCCGCTTTATCCGCTCGGTCCCGCTGTCAGCGGGGCATCGCCCGTAGGCGGCATGAGGGATGGGGAGAGTCCGGAAAACAATCTTTTGTTCCCTCCCGGCCCATCAATTCCCGAAGCCATGGAGAGAAATCCCGTTTCCGTCATGCGGGTGGCATGATGTAAACATTTGTAAATCTTTGTTTTTATCCCTTGCACTTATTCGACGTAGGTGTTAAAGTCCGGCATCTTTTCCCACAACAGGTGTGGGTACAAGATTTGTGGGTATGCAATACGAATGAAGATTCCCTTCCAAGAGATGCTCCATTCATCATTACATCCCCTCAGTTCAGTCTCTTTTCTTTAGAGGAAACGTATGTCAACAGGTACAGTGAAGTGGTTCAACGATGCAAAAGGGTATGGTTTCATTACGCCCGAGGACGGTGGTGAGGATCTGTTCGTTCATCACACGGCCATCCAGGCGGAGGGATTCAAATCCTTGAGCGAGGACGATCAGGTTTCGTTCGAAGTCGCCCAGGGTCCCAAAGGGCTACAGGCGCAAAACGTCGTTAAGCTCTAGCGCATCACTGGCGTTTCAAAAAAGTGGCGGCTGTTATTCAGCCGCCACTTTTTTCGTCTCCGGCTTTCCTATGTTCTCCCTCCCAAGGTAATCTGCGCCTCAAATTTTCATAATGAGGATTTTCCGATGAAGCGCCCCGCGATTGAGATGAGAAGGAACATCGGCATCATCTCGCACATCGACGCCGGAAAGACGACGACCACCGAACGCATGCTGTTCTACTCCGGAGCTGTGCACCGGATCGGCGAGGTGGACGAAGGTTCGGCCACCATGGACTGGATGAGCCAGGAGCGCGAGCGGGGCATCACCATCACCTCGGCGGCCATCACCACCACCTGGGCGGGTCATGAGATCACCATTATCGATACCCCCGGGCATGTCGATTTCACGATCGAGGTGGAGAGAAGCCTGCGCGTGCTCGATGGCGCGATCGCGATCTTCAGCGCAGTGGAAGGCGTCGAGCCGCAGAGCGAAGCCGTATGGCGCCAGGCGGACAAGTTCGGCGTGCCCCGTCTCGCCTTCATCAATAAGCTGGATCGCCTGGGTGCGGATTTCGAGAGAACCATCGAGATGATGATCGAAAAATTAGGCGCCAGACCCGTGCTCATGCACTGGCCCGATGGAGAGGGCGAGGGCTATACGGGCCAGACGGAGGTGCTGAGTGGTGATTTTCTCACCTGGGAGGGAGGAGAACCCCATCGGAGTGAACTCCCAGAGACACTCCAGGAGAAAGCACTGGAGTTGAAAGATGCTCTCATCGAGGCGGTGGCGGAGCACGATGAGTCGGTGATGGAGGCGTATCTGGAAGGAGGCGCCATTGATGCCGAAGCACTCAAGGCGGGCTTGCGGCGCGCCGTGCTTGCGGGTGAACTCGTGCCCGTTTTTTGCGGTTCATCCTTGAAAAACAAAGGGGTGCAACCCCTGCTGGACGCCGTGGTGGATTATCTGCCCTCTCCGGTGGATGCGCCGCCCGCGATTGGTTTCGCTCCGGATGAGGATGAGCCCGTCACCCGTCCTCCCGCCGAGGATGCGCCTTTTTCGGCTTTGGTCTTCAAGGTACAAATCGATGGGGGCAGGCGCCTCACCTACCTGCGTGTGTACAGCGGCTCGGCCAGGGTGGGCGAAAGCCTGTGGAATCCCGCGAGAGGAGATAGTGAGCGCTTCGCCCGGCTTTTCAGGATGTATTCCCACAAGCGCGAGCGCATCGACGCCGTAGGGCCGGGCGACATCGTCGCTGCGGCCGGCTTGAAGGAGGCGATGACGGGCGACACTCTTTGTTCGCAGAAAGAGTCGATAGCCTTCGAGTCGATTCTCGGGCCCCAGCCCGTCATCTCGGTCGCGATAGAACCCAGGGACGCCACGGGGACCAGGAAGCTGAGCGAGACTCTGGCGAAACTCCAGGCGGAAGACCCGACGTTTCAGGTGCGGGTGGATTCCGAGTCCGGCCAGACAGTGATGAGCGGCATGGGCGAACTCCATTTGGAGGTACTCACGCGCCGGATAGATGAGGATTTCGGCGTGGACGTCCGTGTCGGTGCGCCCCGCGTGGTCTACCGTGAGACGCTCGCGAAAGAAGCCGACGCTGAGTCTATCTTTGACAGAGAGTTGGCGGGCGATCCCCAGTACGCGCGCGTGCGCGTGGGCGTGGCTCCCAGGCCCGGCGGGGGCGTCTCGTGTACTAGCGCAGTGGATGACCCAAGAATCCCCGGAAATTTAATTATTGCTGCTCTGGAATCGCTCCAGGCGTCTACGTCCAGCGGCGCCATGGCGGGCTATGAGATGACCGACGTGGGCGTCACTTTGCTCGAGGTGGACTACGACGCCGACCGCGCCACGGAGGCCGCTTTTTCGATCGCTGCGGCGAACGCTTTCACAGAAGCCTGCCGTATGGCGGGTGGACAGCTTCTGGAACCCGTCATGTCGGTGGAGGTCATGGCGCCCGGGGAATTTCTGGGCGGGATTATCGGTGACATCAACGCACGCGATGGGAAAGTCTCTGGCGTGGAAGAACGCGGCGGTGCAGCGCCTGTGAGCGTTGTGCGCGCCTCGGTGCCCCTCGCCAAGGTATTCGGCTATGCCACCTCCCTGCGTTCCGCCACCCAGGGCCGCGCCACCTACACCATGCGCTTTTCCCACTACGCCCCCTGCGAGATGGCGGGGGTATAGGTTTTTCTCCTCGCCGTTACAAGTTTTGTCGACGGAAAGGCGCGTTCTGAATGACCACCACAACCCTGTCGGTGTTCTTTTCGCTCTCCACGGCGCTCGTGGTCGGCTCCTTCACCCTGTTTGTCAGAAGTGGGCAACGGCACGCGAACGCGGTATCGGGCGTGCTCATCGGGCTCATCGTATCCATGCCGCCGCTGCTCGTAGGCGCGGTCTGGACTTGGGAGTCCGCCCATTACCAGCCCCTGGGCTGGCTGTTCTTCGCGCTGGCCGGCGTCGCGGGGCCCGCCGTGGGAAGGGTTTGTTTTTTTCATTCGATTCACTTGATGGGCGTCGCGCGCGCGGTGCCGCTCAACTCCACCATGCCGCTTTTCTCGGCGATAGCCGGTATCTATGTCCTGGGCGAGAGGCCGGGGCTGTACATTCTGGCGGGGACGATGCTCATCGTCTTGGGGTGTATGGGGATCACCGCAAAAAGGGGAGAAGCGCAGCCTATCCGGAGGAGCGACCTGCTCATCGCGCTCGGGAGCGTGGTCTTCTTCTCCGTCTCGCACATGCTGCGAAAACTCGGAGTGGGCGCGTCACCCAACCCGTTTCTGGGAATATCGATCATGAGCGTTGCCGGCGGGGTTTTCCTGTATGTTTTCGGGCAGTATCTGCCGCCTGGTTTAAGGCCCTCGCTGATGGTGAAAAAAGCGTGGGTGGCCTACAGCATCGGCGGCTTGTTGAATACCCTTTCGGTTCTCCTGCATCTCTACGGGCTTCGTTATGGCGACCTGACCATCGTGATTCCGCTCGCCGCCACCGCGCCCTTGTGGGCGCTGCTGCTCACGGCCATATTCCTGCGCAAGATCGAGAGCATCACCTGGCCGATTCTGCTGGGCACGGTGGCGGTGGTCGTAGGCGGCGCGCTCGTGGCCGGCCGTGCGCTCTGACGAAGCGGGATCTGCTTCGTTCTGATATAGTAGGGCCGGTCGCAGATTTTTCGCCGTGCGTCGCCAATACTTGAGTGTCCATATGGGCGTTTCGCAAAAGTTCATATCATTAGGTCTGGCTTCCCTTTTTCTCCTCATTTTGGCCGCCTCCGGCCCCCATCGGGTGCACCACCTGGAGCAGGAGTTTCAGATCCACCTGGGGCATTCCGCGCATGAACATCACGCGCATGAAAATCACGAGGGGCATCATCACGGGGATGACCCAGAAGATGCCGGGCAGGAACATAGTGCCTGCGTACTGGCAACAGCGGGACAATGGGCGCATGACAATAAGGCGGATGGCCTGTTCCTCATCCATGCGGCGAATGAGGTGAACCCCGTGGTTCTTCAGGAAATTTTTCTCGTACGGCATTTCTTGTTTTTCAACCTCTCCCCACGCGCTCCGCCTTTTTCTGTCCTCTCGTTCGCCAATCTGTAATTTTTCGCAGCAGGCAAAGAAACTGCGCCCTGCGAGGCTCCTTTAGAGGGAGGGTGGATATGAAAATCATTTGCAAGACTTTTTGTGTTTTTGCGCTGATTGCCCTTTTGCAGGCAATTCCCGCTCAAGGTGCGGGTAAAGACGGCGCTCATCCAGGGCAAAAATCCCCGGTAAAAAGCGAGGAGATGAGCGGCATCACGCTCAAAATCGCAGGCGGGGAGATACAAGGCGACAAGAAAGTGTTTCGCGTGAAACAAGGCGATGAGGTCAGACTCAACCTGATGGCCGATAAAACCACCGAAGTCCATCTACACGGCTACGACATCGAAAAAACCGTCTCCCCGGGCGGGGTGGCCGTGATGACGTTTCGGGCCAGGGTGGCGGGCCGATTTCCCGTAACATTGCACGGTTCTCACTCCCACGGTCGGAAAAAAAGCGGTGGCCACAGCGAGAAGGTGCTCTTCTATCTGGAGGTGCATCCATGACCGGGACAATCCCATGAGCCTTTTTATCCGGAGACTCTGGCTCGCTGCCGCCGTTGCTTTTCTCCCAACCTCCGCTCTGGCGCATGGGTTCGGCCAAAGGTATGACCTGCCCGTGCCACTGGGCCTGTTCATGCTGGGCGCAGGCGCTTCCGTGGTGCTATCGTTTTTGGGCATGGGATTTTTCGTTCGCAAAAAACAAGAGAGCGTGGATTATCCGAGCTATAACCTTCTCGCATCCCCCCTTTTCGGATGGATGGGGAGCAAGGTTTTCTTGTTGTTGATACGAGTGCTTTCCATCTTCATGTTTTGCGTAACCCTGGCGGCGGGTTTCTGGGGAACGGAAAACCCGGATAAGAATATCGTGCCCACCATGGTTTGGATCATCTGGTGGGTGGGTCTGGCCTATGTGTGCGCGCTGATTGGGAATCTGTGGTCGCTGGTGAATCCATGGAGCATCATATTTTCCTGGGCGGAGGCGCTGTACCGGAAAATCAAGCCCGGCGGTTCCTTCTCACTCGAGCAACCATACCCCGAGAACCTGGGCGTGTGGCCGGCTGTGGGTTTGTTCCTGTGGTTCGCCTGGGCGGAGATCGTCTGGCCGCACAACGACCTCCCCCGTAACCTCGCAGTCGCCACTCTCAGGTATTCCATCATCACCTGGACGGGTATGTTCTTGTACGGCAAAGAGGCGTGGCTCGAGCGCGGGGAGGCGTTTTCCATCATGTTCGGCGTAATGGGTCGGTTCTCGCTCACCGAGACGCGCGTGAGCGAAAACGGAAAAAATGAATGGCGTCTGAGGCCGCCGGCTGTAGGCCTTCTGAACACAGACGGCATGAGTTACTCCATGGTGGTGTTGTTGGTGTTGATGTTGGCGACGGTGAGTTTTGATGGTTTTACTGAAACACCTCTGTGGCACTTGATTCGCGCAGGGATATACGAGGGAGTCGTCTGGGTGGGGCGCGATGCCCTGCTCCTGGCGGATACCATCGCGCTCATCGCGGCTCCGGCGCTGTTCCTGGGGGTTTATTACCTGTTCTGCATGTTGATGCGCGCCATGAGCGGTAGCGCGCTCTCCACGGGAGAGTTCGCGCGCCTGTTTGTGCTCTCGTTGGTTCCCATCGCGATTGGATACCACGTGGCGCATTATTTCTCCTTTCTCTTCATTCAGGGGCAACGCATCATCCCGCTGCTCTCGGATCCCTTCGGAGTGGGATGGAACCTGTGGGGAACCGCCGCGTATAGGGTCGATATCGGGATCATCGGTGCGAAGACGACCTGGTACGCTTCGATCGCCGCGATCGTCATCGGTCATATATGCGCCGTTTATCTGGCGCACGTCACGGCGCTGGGCGCACTCGAAAACCGCTTCGCCGCCGTGCGCAGCCAATACCCGATGCTCATCCTCATGGTGGGTTACACCATGGTGAGCTTGTGGATCATCGCGCAGCCGATTACCGGGGGTTGACGGCATATGAGCACTACGCCCGAAGCCGCTTTGTCATCCCTCGAATTGAGTCTGATTCTGCGTCTCCAAATATTCGTCTCGGCATAGCTTTGCTCCCGCTCCTCTGCTAATACATCAATCTTGTCAATTTTTGAGTTTTTCGTGTTTCCACCGGGAGAGGCTCCATGAACGATACGCTGCTGGCGGCGGGGTTCGCCCTGGGCACCGCGTCGATGTCCTCGGCCTTCAGCCTCATCGCAAGGCGCGGGCAGAGCCACGGCACCGCCATGACCGGCGTCGTCATTGGTTTGATCGTGAACGTCCCCTGGCTGGTGGCGCTCACAATCCTTACTTGGGAGCCCGCCTATTGGAACTCGGAGGCATGGTTCTGGTTTTTCTTGTCCGGCATCACGGGGCCTTCGCTCGGCCGCGTATTCATGTTCCAAGCGATACACCGCCTGGGCGTCTCACGTGCGGTTCCCCTGCTGGCCGCGAATCCGCTCTTTTCCGCCGCTTTCGCCTATATTTTTCTGGGGGAGCGGCCGGGGACTTACGTCTGGGGGGGAATTCTGCTCGTCGTCTTCGGCTGTGTGGGGATCACCTATCAGCGCAAGAGCGACGCTCCCTGGGACAGGCGCGCCATCTGGCTGCCTTTGATGGCGGTATTGGGATTTTCCACGTCGAACATTTTCAGAAAAATCGGCATAGAAGTCGTACCCTCGGCGCTGCTGGGCATCACGCTGACGAGTTTTTTCGGTTTCCTGGCGCTGATCGCATTCGTATGGTTCCTGCCGAGGCCCCATCGTCCCTCTCTCAAATGGGGGAAGGCCTGGTATTTTTACGGCCCTTGCGGACTCATCAATACCCTGGCGTTCCTGAGCCATTTCGCCGCTTTGAAGTATGGGGACATTTCGGTCGTATCGCCGCTCTCATCCACCGCGCCGCTGTTCGCGCTCTTCTACACCTGGATATTCCTGCGCGACATGGAGCGCATCACGCTGCCCATCCTGCTGGGGACGGTCTGCGTGGTGGCGGGAGGAGCGATCATCGCCTTCAATGCGATGTAGCGAGCCGGTTTCGGGCGTGGCTCAGCCGGTCAGCAGCGTCCTGATCGTGGGAGCGATCTCTTTCGCGCGGCCCCGGAGTTGCTCGTCCGTGAGGCTGCCCACCGGATGGGGGATATAGGCCACCGGATAGTCCGGCATGCCGCGCACCTTGGAGACCATCTCGACCGTGGGCCGAAACGGTTCGGTGCAGATGACGGCCGTGGGAACGCCTTTTTTCTCGAGCTCGATTCCGTCGTGCACACTGCACGAAGAGCAGGAGCCTCAGTCGCCCACCGCGGTGATGGCGAGGTCGCATTTCTCGGCCATCTCCGCATACACTTCGGGCTTTGCGGGCCTGGTGTCGTATTCTTTCGAAAGTTCGACGGCGAGGTCGGGGTCCGCGCCGTCCGCCCGCAATTCATCCAGTATGTAGCGCATGAGTTTGTCCGCGCCCACCTTGGAGTTCCAGAGCAGGCCGATGCGCTTGCCTGTGAGAGCGCCGTCGCGGCCCGTGCGCTCCTCGGTTTCGCTCTCGGGCTCCACGGTCGGGTCGTAAATCGGTATCGCCGTATCCACGATGGGGTTCATCGAACGCTCCCTCCTTGATGTGCATTATCGAGTAGAGAATATCTTGTTTTTTGTATTTCCCCAACCAAATTTCTTTTCCGATATTTCTCGATTCAAACACGAGTTTCACGACGCTCGGCTGCGCTCAGCACCGGACGGGTGACGGCTTCGCCGTTTCGCCTCCTGCTCCACGAAGGCACCCAGGAGGAATGCCCGCCGGCCTCGCCTCCCGCGACGACGATGTATATGTCGTCGGGCTTGAGCGCGTGGCGCACGTTGCCGTTTTCATCGGCGGCGATGGGCTTGTCGAGCTTGCCGGTGCGAAGGAGCTGGCTCAGGGGAAGCGTCGCGTTTTCAAAGAGATACTCCTGTAATTCTCTTTTCGTGGGGAATTCCTCGCCCAGAAGATGCGCGTGCTCGGGCGCGAAGACGAAAAAGGATTGTCCCTCGCTCATGCTGCCCAGACCCGCCATGGTGGCGGCAGCGGTTTCGGCGATTCCCCGCCCTTTTCCGTAGTGGTTCTGGATGTTGTGCGGACCCTCTGCCGCGAGGAGCGTCACCGTGCTCGTCTCAGGCGAATATCCGAGTTCGACGTTCAAAGGCTCCCAGGAGCTCGTCTCCTCCCATTCGGCGAAGGTGAAGCTGTATTTGCCCGGGTTTCCCTGGGTGGAGCGGTCCAGAAGGCCCGGCTTCGAACCCAGGCAGTTGATGATGACGAGCCTGAGAGCGCGGCCTATCGTCGCGCCCGCGCGGTTGCCCGGCCCGTAGATGTTCCCCTGCATGTTGAGGCCAATCTCGTGGCGAACCGGGCCGTTCACGACCATGAAGGGCGCCGCCCCACCCGTGCTCGTGGCGCTGGAATGAATGTTGTAGGCCGGATCGGCCATGGCTTCCAGCGCGGCGAGGATGACGGGCATGTAGGATGGCAGACACCCCGCCAGAATGGCGTTCAAGGCTACTTTTCCGGCCCGGACGGTTCTTTTTCGCTCCGCCAGGTGAAAGACGACGTCCTCGGCGTCGAGACCCGATGCCTCCAGAAAGCGGTCCAGGAGTTCGGGCGTCGGGGGAACCACGGGCAGGCCGTCCGTCCAGCCTCTCTCGTGGTAGGTCTCCATCGCCTCGTAGACGTCCGCTGCTTCGCTCACCGCTTCCATGGGATCTCCTGTGCCCGGGATGATTGCTCCTGATAAAACAACAGGATATCGCAGAGAGCCGGATTTGAAAATGCGGGTTCACGTTCCGGGTTCCCGGTTTCATAAACGCTTCGGGGTTGGTATATCATCTGTTCGATATCCCGCGTCCGGCCGTCGTTTCCGGGGGTCGGCGCATCCCTGCAAAGGAGAATTTCCCGCCATGGATTTCGAGTTGATTCGCGCCGTAAATGCCTGTTTTCAGCCGTTTTATCCCTATGCGGCGGCGGAGATTCACGCCGAATACGGTCGCGATGGAGGCGACGTCCTCGAAATCGGCCCCTACGGCCCCGGCGTGGCGCTCGCCCTGGCGGAGCGCTGTCCCGCGATGCGCTTCACGTGCGGGGACGACGCGCAGCGCCTGAACGACTACCTCGCCGAGACGGTCGCGGAGGCGGGCATGTCCGCGCGGGTTCGCGTGGAACCCCTTGATAAATATGACCTTGCCTTCGAGGCGGGCTCTTTCGATCTGGTCATCTTCCGGGGCGGGCTCTTCTTCTGGGAGGAGCAGGAG
>WTGD01000105.1 GCA_011523725.1 Nitrospinota bacterium | reverse complement strand
GGCCTTCCATGGCGTCGGGCAGCCAGACGTAGAGCGGAATCTGCGCGCTCTTGCCGACGGCGCCGACGAACAGCAGAAGGCCGACGGCCGATGCCGCCGCCGCGCTCATCTCGGGCGCCGCCTTGAAGACTTCCGTGTAGGTGAGGCTGCCGGTCAGCGTCCAGATGAGGAACATGCCGAGCAGAAAGCCCGCGTCGCCGATGCGGTTGACGATGAACGCCTTCCTGCCCGCGTCAGAGGCGGATTGCTTCTCGTACCAGAAGCCGATGAGCAGGTAGCTGCAAAGGCCCACGCCCTCCCAGCCGACGAACATGACGAGATAGTTATCCCCCAGCACCAGGAGGAACATCGAGAGCATGAAGAGGTTCAGATAGGTGAAAAAGCGCGGATAGCCCGGATCACCGTGCATGTAGCCCACGGCGTAGACGTGCACCAGAAAGCCCACGCCCGCCACCACGAGCAGCATGATGGTGCTGAGCGGATCGATGAGGAAGCTCATCGACGCGCTGAAGCTCCCCGCTTCCACCCACGTCCAAAGCGGCACGGTGTGGCTGCCGCCCGTGCCGAAGATCATCTGAAAAGCGATGCCCAGCACCACGAGCAAGGATAAGCCCGCCATGCCGGAGGCGATGGGGCCCGCCTTCTCGCCCACGTGCCTTCCGAAGAGCCCGTTGATCAGGACACCGATCACCGGAAAAACGGGAATGAGCCAAGCCAGTTCGATCATGATTCCCCTACCACTTCAAAAGGTTGATTTCGTCCACGTTGACCATCGTGCGGTCGCGGTTCAAGGCAATGAGAATCGCAAGTCCCACGGCCGCCTCGCACGCCGCGACGGTGATGACGAAAATGGCGAACACCTGGCCCGTCATGTCCGCCAGGTGGCGCGAGAAGCCCACGAAGGTCACGTTCACGGCGTTGAGCATCAATTCGATCGACAACAGGATGATGATGGCGTTGCGTCGCATCAGCACGCCCAGTGAGCCGATGAGGAACAAGACGGCGCCCAGGATGAGAAAATGAGTCATCGGTATCATGGCGGTTTCTCTCTCCCTCTATCGCTCTATCGTGCGCTTCGCCAGGACGATGGCGCCGATCATCGCGGCCAGCAGGAGGATGGAGGCCACCTCGAAGGGGAACAGGAATTTCGTGTACAAGACCGCGCCCAGGGCCTCGACGTTGCCCGGCGTGGCGCCCAGCGACCACTCCCACTGCTTGGGCGCCGCGAACTCCACCTCTCCCAGCACGGCCCAGATTTCCAGCCCCAGAAGTACGGCCGCAACGAACACAACGGCGCCCTGGCGGTGCCATTGCCGCATCCGCACGGCGACTTCCACGTTCATCAACATGATCGAGAACAGGTAGAGCACCATGATGCCGCCCGCGTAGAGCAGAATCTGCACCGCCGCGAGAAACTCCGCTCCCGCCAGCACGAAGACGCCCGCCAGGAAGAAGAACGTCAGCACCAGCAACAGGGCCGCGTGAATCACGTTCGCGCGCGTGATCATCAGCAGGGACGTGAGGATCATCCCGCCCGCGAACATATAAAAGAAATAAATTTCCACCCTGCGTCTCTCCCGTGAGTTACAAGAACAGGTACTTCAGGAATCCGGTCAGAAAAATGTTGAGCATCACGAGCGGGAACATGAACTTCCAGCCCACGCGCATCAGCTGATCGTAGCGGTAGCGCGGCAGCGTCGCCCGCAGCCATATGAAAACGAACATGAAGGCGCCCAGCTTGAGGCAGTACCAGACGAAGCCGGGGAGCGGAATGAAATCCGGCCCCTCCCATCCGCCGAAAAACAGCACGATGCCTATCGTCGATATGACCATCATGCTGGCGTATTCCGCCAGGAAGAAGAACGCGAACTTCATCCCGCTGTATTCGGTGTGAAACCCCGCCACGAGTTCGGTTTCCGCCTCGGGCAGGTCGAAGGGCACGCGGTTCGTCTCCGCGAGCGCGGCGACGAAAAACACGATGAACGCCACGGGCTGGTAGAACACGAACCATACGTCGCGCTGCGCGTGCACGATCTCCTGCAAATTCAGGGAACCGGCGAGCATCAGCGGGCCGATGACGGAGAAGCCCAGGAATATCTCGTAGCTCAGCATCTGCGCCGCGCTCCGGAGCGCGCCCAGGAGCGAGTATTTGCTGTTCGAGGCCCAGCCCGCCATCACCACGCCGAACACGCCGAGCGAGCTGATCGCCAGAACGAAAAACAGCCCGATGTTGATCTGCGTGATGTAGAACGTCGCGCTGAAGGGCAGCACCGCATAGACGACCAAGGCGGGCACCAGCACCATGACGGGCGCCAGGACGAACACGACCCTGTCCGCCTTGTCGGGAACGATGTCTTCCTTGAAGAACAGCTTCAGCCCGTCCGCTATAGGTTGCAAGAGCCCGTGCCAGCCCACGCGCATGGGTCCCAGGCGCAGCTGGGCGTGGGCGATCACCTTTCGCTCGACGTAGATCATATACGCCACCACGAGCTGCACCACGTTTACCACGATGAATATCTTTATCGCGGCGACCGCGACTTCAAGCGCCATGTCCAACGAAGCTACTCCTTACCGATCACACTCGCCCAACACGATGTCGATACTTCCGATGATGGCCACCACGTCCGCGACCAACTGCCCCACGCACAGCTTCTTGAGACCGCCCAGGTTGATGAACGAGGGCGGACGGATGCGGACGCGGTAGGGCGTCGTCGTCCCATCGCTCACGATGTAGAAGCCGAACTCGCCCTTGGGGTTTTCGATGCTGTGGTATATCTCGCCCTCGGGCGGCTTGATGGTTCGGGGCGTCTTGCAGCTCACCGGCCCGCCGGGAAGCTGCTCCAGGCACTGCTGGATGATGCGCGTGCTCTGGCGCAACTCCTCGATGCGCACCAGATAGCGATCGTAGATGTCGCCGTTCTCGCCGATGGGCACGACGAAATCGAGATAGGGATACGCCGCGTAGGGCTTGGCGCGCCTCAAGTCCCATTTCACGCCGCTGCCCCGGATGATCGGCCCCGTCAGCCCTAAGTCCATCGCGTCTTCCGCCGAGATGATGCCCACGTCGCGCGTCCTCTGCAGCCAGATGCGGTTGTTGGTGAGCAGCGTCTCGTAATCGTCGATCCGGCTCGGGAAAATGTCGGCGAACTCCTGCGTAAGTTGCAAGAACTTGTCCGGCACGTCCTCGTGCAGACCGCCCAGGCGGAAGGCGTTCACCGTCAGGCGACCGCCGAACGCCGTCTCGAAGAGATCGAGCACCATCTCGCGCTCTCTGAAGCACCACAGGAACACCGTCATCGCCCCGATGTCCAGGGCGTGGGTGGCGAGCCAGAGCAGATGGCTGGCGATGCGGGAGAGCTCCCCCACCATCGAGCGGATGTATTGCGCCCGCATGGGGATCTCCCAGTCGAAGAACTTCTCCACCGCCGTGACCCACGCGAGATTGTTCGAGGGCGCCGCGATGTAGTCGAGCCTGTCCGTATAGGGGATGAACATCGTGTAGTTGATGTTCTCGCCGATTTTCTCGGTGCCGCGGTGCAGGTAGCCGATGTCGCAGTCGAGGTCGTTCACCGTCTCGCCGTCGAGCTTGAGGATGACCCGCAGCACCCCGTGCGTGCTCGGGTGCTGGGGACCCATGTTGATGACGAGTTCTTCGGTCCCGTGCAGGGTGCTCTGCTGCTCGATACGGGACACGTTCGCTACGCCGACCATTCCCTCATTCCCTCAAAAAGTGCGCCGCTTTATTCGCCCATTTCCTTGCGCTTCGGCTTGGTGTAAATCCGCTCTCCCCTGCCCTCG
Organism: Nitrospinota bacterium; assembly: GCA_011523725.1. GTDB lineage: Bacteria > UBA8248 > UBA8248 > UBA8248 > UBA8248 > Bin107. The sequence goes on along the minus strand of WTGD01000105.1, from coordinate 5,883 downwards.
AGGGGATAGTCCTTCCGCATGGGATGGCTGCCCCAGTTGTCGGGCAGCAGTATCCGCCTGAGATCCGGATGGTCCTCGAATTCGATACCGAACAAATCGTACACCTCGCGCTCCATCCAGTCCGCGCTGCTCCATACACCCGAAACCGTGGGCACGGCCTGGCCTTCCTTGATCCGCACCTTGAGACGAAGCCTGCGGTTATGCTCGAAGCTATAGAGGTGGTAGAGCATCTCGAAGGGGTCTTCGGCCTCGGGGTAGTGCGCCGCCGTCAAATCGGTGAGGAGCTTGAAGAGCGCATCGACGTGATCGCGCATATGCGTGGACACGGCGACGATGGAATCGACGTCCAGGACGAACGTCGCCTCGTCCTCATCGTCTTCATACGCGCTCTGCTCGAGCACCGCGCCGGGAAACGCCGATTCCACCACCTCCTTCAAATCCTCGCCGGGCGGGGTTTTTACGGCCTCGGCGACCTCTTCGGCGGTCTCGCCGGAATCGGGCGCGCCGTTCGTTTCTTCACTGTTTTCCACCACTTCGTCGGGCATCTTCTTTCCTTGTTCGCCGCAGGCTCTTACCGGCGGATGTATTTTTCCTGTTCTATTTTCTTCTGAAGCTGCATGACGCCCCACATCAGGGATTCGGGCCTGGGCGGGCAACCCGGAACGTAGACGTCCACCGGGATGATTTCATCCACCCCCTGCATCACCGCATAGTTCGCGTACGGGCCGCCGCAGGTGGCGCAGTTGCCCATCGCGATCACCCAGCGCGGCTCGGGCATCTGATCGTAGACCTTGCGAATCGCGTCCCCCATCTTGTGGGTGACGGTGCCCGCCACGATGATCACGTCGGACTGGCGCGGCGTGGCGCGGAAGATCACGCCGAAGCGGTCGAAATCGTAGCGCGCCGCGCCCGAGGCCATCATCTCGATGGCGCAGCATGCCAGGCCGAAGGTCATCGGCCAGAGCGCGCTCTTTCTCGCCCAGGCGACCAGGCTGTCGACTTTCGACGTGATGAAGTTGTCGCTGAACTTTCCCTCGACTATGCCCACTCCAACGCTCCTTTTCGCCAAGCGTAGAAATAACCCACCAGCAGGATGGCGATGAACAACATCATCTCGATAAATCCGAACAGCCCGAGGGCGTCGTAGCGAACCGCCCAGGGGAAGAGGAACAAGGCCTCCACGTCGAACAGCAGGAACAGGATGCCCAGCAGATAAAAACGGATGGAGAAGCGCTCGTGCGCCTCCATGAGGGGGGGCATGCCGCACTCATAGGGGGAGTTCTTCTCGGGATCCGGGTTGTTCGGGCGGACGACGAGCGCGAAGATCAGAATGCTCGCGGCGAGCGCGGCCGCCATGAGCGTGATCAGGAAGATGGGGATGTAGGGATTGATGACCTGATAATCCCTGAAAAATGCGCCGACAACCTCCACCGGATCCATGCGTGATCCCCCACAAAAACCGCAAACCGCCAGGCGATGAAAATGCGCCGCCGTAGGCTTCGCCGCAAGGCGGTCGTTTCCCTCGAAAACCCCTGGAACAAAAGCATGAAATCGAACGAACCGCCATGACTTATATCATGGCGGCAATCGAAAAACCAACCCCTGAGGTCAATTAAAAAAGACTGTGGAGCGATGGGCGAAATCGAGCACCGAGGAGGGGAAAATCCCCAGTTGCAGGGTGCTCGCGACGGCCAGCGTGAGCGCCGCGACCGCATAGGACCAGCCCGGATGCGGAGCGTGCTCCGCTGCTCCGCCTTGCGGTTCGCGCATATACATCACCACGACGAGCCTAAGGTAATAATACACGGCCACCACGCTGTTGAGCACCGCGATGACGGTCAGCCAGACGTAGCCGCCGTTCAGCGCCGCGCTGAAGACGTGGAATTTCGCCACGAAACCCCCGGTGGGCGGCAGGCCGGAGAGCGACACCATGAACACGGCCATCGCCGCCGCAAGACCGGGCCGGAAAGATGCCAGACCCGCGAGATTGTCGAGCTTCGTACCGCCGTCCTCGCGCATGTTCGATATGAGGATGAGCACGCAGAAAGCACCCATGTTCATGAAGACGTAGACGAGCATGTAGTAGAGAAACCCGCTCGTGGCCAGTTCAGCGCTCGAGCGCGAGGCCACGAGCGCGACCATGAGATAGCCGGCGTGGGCGATGCTCGAATAGGCGAGCATGCGCTTCACGCAGGTCTGCCAGATGGCGACGAGGTTCGCCAGGCTCATCGTGAGGACGGCCATCACCCACAAAACCGTATCGAAACTCCCGCCCGCGTCGCCCGCGGAGAGAAAAACCCGGAAGAACGCGGCGAAAGCCGCCGCCTTGGGGCCCACGGACATGAAGGCCGTCACCGCGGTGGGCGCGCCCTCGTATACGTCGGGCGTCCACATATAGAAAGGTGCGGCGGCCACCTTGAAGCCCAGGCCCACCACCATGAAGCCCAGGCCCATCAGGAAAGCTGCCCCGCGTGAGGCGGGATTCTCGTGAAGCCGCGTGGCGATTTCGATCAGGTCGACCGAGCCGGTCGCGCCATAGACGAGCGCCATGCCGTAGAGCAGAAAGCCCGAGGCGAACGAACCGAGCAGAAAGTATTTGAGCGACGCCTCGTTGCCCTCGGGCCGCGCGCGCAGATAACCCGCCAGGACGTAGAGCGACAGGGAGAACACTTCCAGACCCACGAAGATCATCAGCAGGTTCCGCGTCGCCGCCATGAGCATCATGCCGGAGGTGGCGAAGAGGATGAGGCCGAAGTATTCGCCCGCCGGCGTATCGTCCAGCTCCCGCTGGGCCGCGGCGATGAGCACCGAGAATATGCTCGCGAACAGGATGACGACGTAGAGAAACTGCGTGAACCCGTCGAAGAGGTACATGCCGCCGAACGAGGCGGCCAAACCCGGCAGCGCGCGCGCGCCGAGCGTCACGCCCAGGGCGGCGGCCAGCGTCACCAGCGTGATGATGACGATGACGGAGCGCTCCCCTTTGGCGAGAAAAGCGTCCCACATCAACACCAGCACCGCCCCGCAGACCGGCAGGATCACCGGCAGCAGGTATCCCCAATGGATCGTGGGATGAACGATATCCAAAGCTATTTCACCTCGACTCTTTGCGCATAGGCGAGCGCGTTCTTTTGTATTTTAAGCTCGGGCGCTTTCTCCACGCGCAGCACCCGCCGGTTCACCTGCGAGAGCCAGGCCTTGGCCGAGGGCTCGATGCGGTTGAACAACGGTTTGGGATACAGCCCGATCCAGAACATCAGGGCCACCATCGGCAGCATGACGAGCCACTCGCGCCTGTTCATGTCGGCGAGCCCCAGGTTCGCCCGCACGCTCACCTCGCCGAACAGGACGCGCTGCAGCATCCAGAGCATGTAGACCGCCGAGAGAACCACGCCGGTGGCCGCGATGGCCGCGAACCAGGCGTTGCGCTCGAACGCGCCCAGGAGAATCGTGAACTCGCCCACGAACCCGTTCAGCCCCGGAAGGCCGATGCTGCTGAGCGCGGTGATGATGAAAAACGTCGAAAATACCGGCATCACCCGGAGCAGGCCGCCGAATTCCTCGATCTGCCTCGTGTGCCGCCTCGAATAGATGAAGCCCACGATCAGGAAGAGCGCCCCGCTGCTGATGCCGTGATTCACCATCTGGATGACGCTCCCCGAAGCGCCCAGGAGATTGAAGGAGAAAAGCCCCAGCATCACGAAGCCCAAGTGACTCACCGAGGAGTAGGCCACGAGCTTTTTCACGTCGGTCTGCACCATCGCCATGAGCGCGCCGTAGATGATCCCCACAAGCGCCAGGCATATGATGAGGAACGCGAACTCGCGCGCGGCTGTGGGGAACAGCGGCATCGCCAGCCTCATGAAGCCATACGTGCCCATCTTCAGGAGGACGCCGGCGAGGATGACGCTTCCCGCCGTGGGCGCTTCCACGTGGGCGTCGGGCAGCCAGGTGTGAAACGGGAAAATCGGCACCTTGATGGCGAAGGAGATGGCGAACGCGGCGAACAGCCACGGCTGGAGGCCGGCGTCCACGGGTTCTCTGAAATGCGCCAGGATGTCGAACGTGCCGACCCCGCTCGCGAAATACAGCCAGATGATCGCCACGAGCATCAGCACGCTTCCGGCCATGGTATAGAGGAAGAACTTGACCGCCGCGTAAATTCGCCTGCCCCCGCCCCAGACCCCGATGATGAGGTACATCGGAATCAGCATTCCTTCCCAGAAAACGTAGAACAGGAAGAAATCGAGCGCGAAGAACACGCCGAGCATCCCCGTCTCCAGGAACAGCAGGGACATGTAGTAGAGCCGCGTCTTTTTCCGCACGTCTTCGAAGGAGAAGAGGATCGCGACGGGCGTCAGGATGGTGGTCAGCATCACGAGCAGCAGGCTGATGCCGTCCACGCCCACCTTGTAGGAAATCCCGAACCTCGGGATCCACGACGCCTCCTCGACGAACTGCATGCCCGCGAAATCGGGCCGGAAGCCCAGGTACATCACGGCAGAGAGGGCGAACGTGACGAGAGACACCGCCAGCGCGAACGCGCGAACGCCGCCGTCTTTTCCCTCGCCCTCCCGCGCGAACAGGAGCAGCAGGCCCCCGATCATGGGCAAAAACAATATCGAGGTGATTATTCCAGGCACTCGCCCCTCACGCTCCTCAAAGAATCGAAAGAATCATCAGCGCGCCGTGAGATACAGCAGAATCACCAGCGCGCCGACCAGCATCGAAACGGCGTAGCTCTTCACATAGCCCGTCTGGAGACGTCTCAGGACGCCGCCCAGGGAGCGCACGAAAAAGCCCGCGCCGTTCACGGCCGCATCCACCAGGCCGTCCTCGAATGCTCCCCAGCACCAAATCGACGCCCGCTTCACCGGCTGGACGATGCAGGCGTCGTATATCTCGTCCACGTAATACTTGTTCACCAGGAGCCGGTGGACTCCCGGCCAGAGCTCCGCGTACGCGCTGCCGCCGTCGTCTTTCAGCACATAGAGATTGTAGGCCGCGTAAATGCCGATGAAGGCGATGGCGAGCGAGAACACCATCATCAGTATCTCCAACACCACCTCATGGTGCGCCTCGGCGTGACCGCCGAAAACGGGCGCCAGGAAATCGCCGAAAACGTTCGCGCCCGTGATGATGGGAATCCCCACCCAGCCGCCGACGATGGAGAGCGCCGCCAGCACCTGAAGCGGGAGCGTCATGTTTGTGGGGGATTCATGGACTTTCTGCTGCTCCTCCAGGCTCAGGTTGCAGGCGCCGAAGAATACGCGGAACAAGAGCCTGAACATGTAGAACGCCGTCATCAGCGCGCCGGCAGCACCCGCGAGCCACAGGAGCACCCCGCCGCGCTCGGCGGTCATGGCCGAGTAGAGAATGGCGTCCTTGCTGAAAAAGCCGGCGAAGGGGAATACGCCCGCGATGGCCAGCGCGCCGATCACGAAGGTGTTGCTCGTTCGCGGAAGGGCCGCCTGGAGCCCGCCCATCCTGCGGATGTCCTGCTCGCCGTCCAGGGCGTGAATCACGCTTCCCGCGCCCAGGAACAGGAGCGCCTTGAAGAACGCATGGGTCATAAGATGGAAGATCGCCGCGGAGAACGCCCCCACGCCGCAGGCGAGGAACATATAGCCGAGTTGGCTCACCGTGCTGTAGGCGAGCACCTTCTTGATGTCGGTCTGCACCAGGGCGATGGACGCGGCCATCAACAGCGTAAGCGCCCCGACGACGGCCACCACCAGCATCGCCGCCGATGAAAGTTCGAAGAGCACGTGCGCTCTCGCCACCATGTAGACGCCCGCGGTCACCATGGTGGCCGCGTGTATCAGGGCGCTGACCGGGGTGGGGCCTTCCATCGCGTCGGGCAGCCAGACGTAAAGCGGAATC
>WTGD01000140.1 GCA_011523725.1 Nitrospinota bacterium | reverse complement strand
ACCGTCTTTTTCGCCATATTCGACTCCGCGTCCGGGGAACTCGTTTACTCCAACGGCGGGCACAACCCCCCGCTCGTCCTTCATGCGGACGGCTCCTCGAGCCTGCTTGCCCAGGATCCGGGAGTCGCTCTCGGGATCGCGCCTGAATTCAACTACGATATGTACAATGCGACGCTCGCGCCCGGCGAGGCCCTCATTCTCTACACCGACGGCGTGACGGAGGCGGAGAACGAGAAGACCGAGCAGTTCGGCCTCGATCGCCTTCGGGACATTCTCGGGGGTGCATCGCCGACCTCCGCCCGTGAGATCAACACCAAGATTTTCGAGGCGGTGAAGGAATTCGCCGGCAGGGCGCCCCAGTTCGATGACATTACCTGTCTGACCCTTTACCGTCGCGGAGGGAGCGAATGAGCGCGAAACTTTCCTTGAAGATGGGGTTCGAAGCTGCTGACCTCCCGCGCATTCAATCCGCCATCGGGGAGTTCAGCCGCGAGCAGGATTGGCCGCCCGACATCGAATTCCAGGTCGACCTCGTGCTCGAAGAACTGGTTCTCAACGTCGTGCATCATGGGAGCAGCGACGGAGAAGAAGGCGAGATCCGCATCGAACTGCTATCGGACGACGACGCGGTGGTCATTCAGATCGTCGACGACGGCCGGCCATTCGACCCCCTGACCGATGCGCCCGAACCGGACACCGAATCGGGCATCGAAGACCGCGCCGTGGGCGGGCTCGGCATCCACCTGGTGCGGACGATGATGGACGAGGTGACCTATCGGCGGGAGGAGGACAAGAACCACATGCGCCTCGTCAAGCGGAGAAATGAATGAGGCTCCGGCTCCGGACCCGCCGGGCGTTTATCCTGCTTGCCGCCGCGATAATCTGCTCGGCGTCGGGAGCGCAGGCGGCCGTGCCCGGGGTTTCCCCCCAGCGTATTCTTTTCGGCCAGTCCGCCGCCTTCACCGGCCCTGCGAGTGCTCTGGACGAGGAGATGCGCCTCGGAGTCGAAGCCGCCTTTCGCGCGGCGAACGCGCGCGGCGGCGTTCACGGGCGCCGGCTCGAACTCACATCCCTCGACGATGCGTATGAACCCGAAGCCGCCATCCTGAACACCCGCCGATTGATAGAGCAGAGCAAGGTCTTCGCCCTCATCGGGGCCGTCGGCACGCCCACCTCGCGCTCGGCCACGCCGATCGCCGCAAAAGCGAACGTCCCCTACATCGCGCCCTTCACCGGCGCCGCCTTCTTGCGCGATCCCAAATGGAAGAACATCATCAACCTGCGGGCCTCCTATTTCCAGGAGACCGAGGAGATAGTGGATCGCCTGATCAAGGACCTGGGCGTCGAGAAGATCGCCGTGCTCTATCAGGACGATTCTTTCGGCCTGGCGGGCTACCGGGGCGTTCGCCGCGCCCTGGAGCGGCGCAAACTCAAACCGGCCGTTACCGGCGTCTATCCGCGGAATACGACGGCGGTCAAAACGGCCCTGCTCGACATCAGGCGCGCGAACCCCGGAGCGGTCGTTCTCGTGGGGGCCTACAAGCCGGTCGCCGCCTTCATCGCCTGGGCGCGCCATACGGGTTTCAATCCGATTTTCGTGACGATCTCCTTCGTGGGCAGCAATGCGCTCGTGCGTGAGCTCGGCCCCGCCGGGGTCGGGATCTACGTCACCCAGGTGGTTCCGTTTCCGACGATGGAAAATCTCAAGATCGCGGCGGACTACAGGCGGGATCTGGAGGCGCACAGGCCCGGCGCGGCGCCCAGCTTCGTCTCCTTCGAGGGCTACATGGCCGGCAGACTGGCCGTTCGAGCCCTCGATTTGTGCGGGCGCGAGCCCGACCGCGGCTGTCTTCTGAAGAGCCTGCGCCGCGCGGCCGCCATCGACCTCGGCGGATTCAAGCTCCACTACGGCAAAGGCGACAACCAGGGATCGGACGCCGTTTTCCTCACCGTCGTCGGCGAGGGCGGCCGCTACATTCCGACCGAAAAAATCCGGCGGCCGGAGTAGGAGTAATGATGAAAGGCGCGCTGAAAAACCTCCTGGAGAAGCGTTACAAGATATCGACGCAACTCTACCTCAGCATCGGCGCCGCCGCTTCTCTCACCGTAATCGCGAGCGTGGTCGCATGGGTCTCGTTCGGGTTCGTGGGAGAGGTGCAGAACCGCGTGAACGAAGGCACCGTCCCGTTCCTGGCGAGCGCCTTCGGGATCGCCCAGGAGAGCACCGCCCTCGTGGCCGCCGCGCCGAGGCTGGCCGCGGTGGTGAATCCCGACATTCTGGACCAAATCGCCACCGAAGTCGCCAAAGACCAGGAGGCGTTCGAGACGGCGCTTGCGGCGCTGATTCGCCAGGAAGGGAACGAGGAAATCTCCCTGCGCATCAAGAAGCTCGGAGACGTGCTGATAGAGAACCTCAATGCCATCAAACGACTGGTGTTGCAGCGCTTCGACCTCACCGATCTGCGCGATACCCTGCAACTCCAGCTCACATGGGTGCGCAAGGAGCTGAACAACGTCATGGTTCCCGCCATCGACGATCAGTTGTTCTACGCCATGACGGGCTACAGCAAAATCGGCGAGGCGCCCGTTCCCCGTGAAAAGCACTTCTCGGAGGAGGGGTTTAACCTCTACCGCTACATCGCCGGCTTGCGGTCGGACGCCACCATCGCGACGCAGCTTCTGGCCACCGCCTTCAGCGTTTCGGACGCCGCCCAGCTCGAGCCGTTGCGCGAGCGTTTCGAGGCCACGGCGCGCGGTATCCGGCGGCGAATGAACGCGCTTGGAAAGGTTCCGGTGCGCGCGGCTCTCGAGCCTCTCTTCGACCAGATGATCGAGTTGAGCATCGGGGAGGATGGGGGTTTCAACCTGCGCGCGCGCGAACTCTCGCTCGAGAGGCAACAGGGCGAGTTGCTCGCGTTTCACGAATCTCAGGAAGCAAAAATCCTGGACGCCACCGAAACGCTGGTGAGCACGGCCCGCAAGAGCGCGAAGCAGGCCACCCATGATTCCGCCCAGGCCATCACTACGGGCAGCAACATCCTGCTCGCGTTGAGCGCCATCAGTTTCGTCGGCGCCGTGCTGATCGGCTGGCTGTTCATCGGCCGCGTGCTTTCACGTCGGCTCGGGCGGCTCTCGGACCGCATGCGCCGCATGGCCGATGGTGATCTGGAGGAGAAAGTCGATATCGGCGGGCAGGACGAAGTCGCGGAAATGGCAGCGGCGCTCGAAATCTTCCGCCGCCATGCCCTGGAGGTACAGCGCCTCAACCTGGTGGAGAAACTGGCCGAGGAGATCAAGGGCAAGAACGAAGAACTCGAAAGCGCGCTTGGCAGTCTGGAGAAGGCGCAGGATCAGATTGTCATGCGCGAGAAACTCGCGGCGCTCGGTGAGTTGACGGCGGGCGTGGCTCACGAGATCAGAAATCCGCTGAACTTCATCAAGAACTTCTCGGAAGTCTCCGAAGAGCTGATAGAGGAGTTGATGGAAGAGTTGGAGAAGATGGGGGATCACGGCGGCAACGGGCAGGAAAACGGGGGGGAACCGGAGAAGGAGGAGGAGAAAAAGCAGGACGAGGAGGATCCGCTCGAACTCATCACCGAAATCGGAGAAGACCTCACCGGCAACCTCCAGCGCATCCGCGAACACGGGGAGCGGGCCAACAACATCGTGGAGAGCATGCTCCAGATGGGCAGGGGTTCGGGCGAAGCGCAGCCGACCAACGTCAACAAGCTGCTCGACGAGCACGCGCGGCTGGCCTACCACAGCGCCCGGGCGGCGGACCCGAATTTCAACCTCACGCTCGACTGGGACCTGGACCCGGATATGGTGGAATGCGAGGCCGTTCCGCAGGATTTGGGCCGCGTCTTCTTGAACATGGTGAGCAACGCCTGCTACGCCACCGACGAGAAACGACAAAAACTCGACGCTTCCGCCGAAGACGCGCCGCGCTACGATCCCACGCTGAGACTCGCCACCAGGTGCAGGCCGGACGGCATCGAGGTGCGCATTCGCGACAACGGAAGCGGGATGCCGCCTGAGGTCGTCGAGAAGATATTCAACCCCTTTTTCACGACCAAGCCGACGGACAAGGGCACCGGGCTCGGCCTATCGCTCTCCAGCGACATTATTCGTCAGCATGGGGGAAATATACGGGTCGAAACCGAGCCGGATGAATTCACGGAGATGATCATCGAATTGCCGCGGTGAGCCGCGCCGACTTCCCACCCGAAAAGATTTGAGGAAATATTGAGGAAGACGAAGGGTTGTTGCGGTCGCGGCGAGGACCGAGACGCGCGAATCCAGGAGGTCAAACGGCGATGAAAGCGGTTTTTTCTTCTTCTCTTCCGAGCGTCAGGTTGCGGTCGCGGCGAGCGCGTCCGCTTTCGAGGCGTGGATCTGAATGATGCGGTCGAAACCGGATATCTCGAAAACTTCGCGCGTCAGTTCTCCGAGTGCGTACAGGGCGAATTTCGTGTTGCTTTGACTAAGCTGCTTGGCGACGAGAAGAACGGCGCGGAGGCCGGCGCTGCTGATATACGAGACCCCCTCGAAATTAACGATGACGGCGCGGTCGTCTCCGCTGATTACGTTCTTTATGGTGCTCTCGAATTCCGGGGCGGTGGCGCCATCGATGCGGCCGTCAACCTGCACAACCAAAGTCCCGTTTTCTTGCTCAGTCTTTATTTCCATACCTGGCTCTGCCTCCCGACAGCGTGATTATTTCTTCGTCTCGAAATCCCGAGAGTGTATACATAGGTAGCAAATCTAACGGCTTAGCGCAATACCTCTCTTTGCCTGAACGCAAACCCACCTAAATCGTTCTTGCACAGGCGGTGTAGCCATACAGGACTACTTCTGTGAGAAAAGCGGAGGCTACTATATAGAATTTCTTCATGTTTGGCAACTTATCGCGTTGTTTCTTGTTCAGTATCGTTTTGACCGTCCTGCGCCGGGTGCTCCCGGTGCGAGGTATGGCTCATGAATTAACTTGACTGGATAATGTGGGTCAATCATAGTTTTAATGTGCACACGGGAAAAATCCATAGGTTCGCTTGTTCCGAGACCGGCTTTCCGGCAAGGAGGATGAGCGCGGCCGGCAGCCTGAAACAGCACCTTGGAGTCCCTCTGGTTCCAAATTCTTTTGAGCCGAAAGAGGAGGCGTAATGGCACGCTCGGAAAGAAGGGAAGTATCGGAGCTGGGAGACGACGGCCTCTGCATGACGCCCGAGTCGATGCTCGATCTCGCGCGCAGAGCAGCGGAACTCCTGGTGGAGCGAACCGAGAACCTCCCCGGAGAGGGCGCCTGGGACGGGGATTTCCAGCAGGAGCTCGAGAAACAACTCATGGAGGCTCCGCCCGAGGAAGGCCGCCCGGCGAAGGAGGTTTTAGAGCGCGCCGCGCGCGAGATACTGCCCCTCACGGGGCGCAACGATCATCCCCGCTTCTTCGGCTTCATCCCCTCCTCGCCCACCTGGCCCGGGGTGCTGGCCGACTTCATGGCGTCTGGCTTCCACATCAATCAATGCACATGGCTGGTCGCGAGCGGCCCGAGCCAGCTCGAACTGGTCGTCATCGACTGGTTCCGCCGCTGGATCGGCTATCCCGAGGGCGCGGGCGGGCTTTTCACGAGCGGGGGTTCGGCGGCCAGCCTGGACGCCTTCGTCGCGGCGCGCGAGGCGGCGGGCCATCCCGATGGCGCGAGCGTCTACATGGCCGATCAGAGCCACAGCGCGCACGTCCGCGCAGCGCGTATCATCGGTATCCGGCCCGAGCGCATCCGGCTGCTTCCGTGCGATGCGCGTTTTCGCCTGGACATGGGGGCGCTCGAGCGCGCCGTGAATGAGGACCGCGCGGCGGGGCTCCACCCCATCGCGGTGTGCGCCAATGCCGGCGCGTCCAGCACGGGAGCCATCGACCCGCTCGGGGAGATGGCGGATTTCTGCGAGGCGCAGGGCATCTGGCTGCACGTCGACGCCGCTTATGGCGGCTTCGCGGCCGTCACCGAGCGGGGCAAGGAACTCCTCGCGGGAATGGAGCGCGCCGATTCGATCGGGATGGACGCGCACAAGTGGTTCTTCCAGCCCTACGAGGCGGGCGCCCTGCTCGTGAAGGACGTGAAAACGCTCGAACACGCCTTCGCGGTGCGCCACGATATTTTGCAGGACACGATATGGGGCGCGAACCACCCGAACTTCTCCGATCGCGGCCTGCAGCTGAGCCGCTCGTTCCGGGCGCTCAAGGTCTGGATGTCGGTGCAGACCTTCGGCATGGCCGCGTTCCGGCGCGCCGTCTCGCGGGGGATGGAGCTGGCCGAGCAGGCCGAGGCGTACGTTCGCGAGAGCCCGGTTCTGGAGATGCTGACGCCCGTCTCGCTGGGGATCGTGTGCTTTCGCGTCAATCCGGCGGAGGCCGGCTTGGGCGAGGAAGCGCTCGAAGAGATAAACAAAACGGTTCTCGCCCGCATCTTCTGGGACGATAGGGCGTTCGTGTCCTCCACGCTTCTCAGTGGGAAGTTCGCGCTGCGCTTTTGCATCATCAATCACAATACGACCTGGGACGACGTGCGCGAGACGCTCGAGACGATTGAGCGCTTTGGGACCGAGGTCATAGAGAAGGGATCGAAATAGAGGTCCGCCTCAGGGCGTTTCTCCATGTTTTTAGCGGTTGGATATATGCCGATAAGTTCACAAGAATGGGTTCTGAAAGGAAACGAACAATGTTCGTGATCTGTTTGGTGTGTATCCTTTGTTTGACCATGATACTGCGACGTGCCCCCGGCAACCGTCGGGTCGTTCCGGCGCACCCCATATTCTATTCCGATGTCACAATCCGGTAGCGGAGGCGTTATGGAAAACTCGAAAGAAACAACAGGGTCGGGAACGCCGAATACAAGTGACGGTAGTCTCCGGATGGCGCCCCCGGAGATGCTGGATCTGGCTCGCAGAGCAGCGGAACTCCTGGTAGAGCGCATCGAGAGACTCCCCGGAGAGGGTGCCTGGGACGGGGATTTCCAGCAGGAGCTCGAGAAGCAATTGATGGAGGCTCCTCCCGAGGAAGGGAGGCCTGCGATGGAGGTTTTAGAGCGCGCCGCGCACGATATTCTCCCGGTTTCGTTGCGCCTGGACCATCCCCGTTCCTTAGCATTCGTCTCCTGCTCATCCACCTGGCCCGGGGTGCTGGCCGACTTCATGGCGTCTGGCTTCCACATCAATCAATGCACATGGCTGGTCGCGAGCGGCCCGAGCCAGCTCGAACTGGTCGTCATCGACTGGTTCCGCCGCTGGATCGGCTATCCCGAGGGCGCGGGCGGGCTTTTCACGAGCGGGGGTTCGGCGGCCAGCCTGGACGCCTTCGTCGCGGCGCGCGAGGCGGCGGGCCATCCCGATGGCGCGAGCGTCTATATGAGCGACCAGAGCCACAGCGCGCACGTCCGCGCGGCGCGGATCATCGGGGTTCGCCCCGAGCGCATCCGGCTGCTCCCGTGCGATGAACGCTTTTGCCTGGACATGGAGGCGCTCACGCGCGCCGTGGCGGAAGATCGCGCGGCGGGGCTCCACCCCATCGCGGTGTGCGCCAACGCCGGAGCGGTCAGCACCGGGGCGGTCGACCCGCTCGGCGAGATGGCGGATTTCTGCGAGGCGCAGGGCATCTGGCTGCACGTCGACGCTGCTTATGGCGGCTTCGCGGCCGTCACCGAGCGGGGCAAGGAACTCCTCGCTGGAATGGAGCGCGCCGACTCGATCGGGATGGACGCGCACAAGTGGTTCTTCCAGCCCTACGAGGCGGGCGCTTTGCTCGTGAAGGACGTGAGTACGCTCGAAAAGGCCTTCGCGGTGCGGCACGATATTTTGCAGGACACGATATGGGGCGCGAACCACCCGAATTTCTCCGATCGCGGCCTGCAGCTGAGCCGCTCGTTCCGGGCGCTCAAGGTCTGGATGTCGGTGCAGACCTTCGGCATGGCCGCGTTCAGGCAAGCCGTGTCGAAGGGCATGGAGCTGGCCGGCCGGGCCGAAGAATACGTTCGCGAGAGCCCGGTACTCGAGATGCTGACGCCCGTCTCGCTGGGAATCGTTTGCTTCCGGGTCAATCCGGCGGATGCGGGCCTGGGCGAGGAGGCGCTTGAGGAGATAAATAGAACGGTTCTCGCCCGCATCTTCTGGGACGATAGGGCGTTCGTGTCCTCGACGCTTCTCAAGGGGAAGTTCGCGTTGCGCTTTTGCATCATCAATCACAATACGACCTGGGACGACGTGCGCGAGACGCTCGAGGCGATAGAGCGGTTCGGCAGGGAGGCTTTGGAAAGGAAAAATGGTTAGGGGGTCGCTTCCCCGCGTTTCCCGATTCCTGTAGCGGTTCGATATTTGCCGGTCAATTCACCAGAAACGGGGCTGAGAGGAAACGGATATCGTTCACTATCCGTGTAATGCTGCGTATCTTTTGCCTGGCCGCGTTTTCCCGATACGCCCTACCGGCATCCGTCGGTTGGACCCGGTTTGACCCATCTCTTTGACAACCTCATTAGAATCCATAAAGATTGACGACATGCGATACATGAAGTGACGGGAATATCCGTTACGCGAGAACAGCGCCTTGGGTGGGACTGGACGCTTGGAGCATGACCTGCACGAGTCTGCTTGGGGTCACTCCGTAATCTATTGTGAAGTCACAAGGCGTTGGGGGATGCGTAATGGAGAAATCGGAGGGAAGAAGAGAAGCGCAGGCTGCGGAGGGTGATGGCCTCCGAATGACGTCCGAAGAGATGCTGGACCTGGCGCGCAGGGCCTCGGAACTCCTGGTGGAACGAATCGAAACCCTTCCCGGGGAGGGCGCCTGGGACGGGGATTTTCAGCAGGAACTCGAAAAGCAACTGATGGAGGCTCCGCCCGAGGAAGGCCGCCCGGCGGCGGAGGTTTTAGAGCGCGCCGCGCGCGATATTCTTCCGTTTTCGTTGCGCCTGGACCATCCCCGTTCCTTAGCATTCATCTCATGCTCACCCACCTGGCCCGGGGTGCTGGCCGACTACATGGCTGCAGGCTACGCCATCAACCAATTCACCTGGCTGGCCGCGAGCGGTCCCAGCCAGCTCGAACTCGTCGTCATCGACTGGTTCCGGCGCTGGATTGGTTATCCCGATGGCGCGGGCGGGCTATTCACGAGCGGGGGTTCGGCGGCGAGCCTGGACGCCTTCGTCGCGGCGCGCGAGGCGGCGGGTCATCCCGATCGGGCAAGCGTCTACATGAGCGATCAGAGCCACAGCGCGCATATCCGCGCGGCGCGGATTATCGGCGTCAAGCCCGAGCGTATCAGGCTGCTTCCTTGCGATGCGCGCTTTCGACTGGATATGGGAGAGCTCGAGCGCGCCGTAGCGGAAGATCGCGCGGCTGGGCTCCACCCGATTGCGGTGTGCGCCAACGCCGGAGCGGTCAGCACGGGGGCGATCGACCCGCTCGTGGAGATGGCTGATTTCTGCGAGGCGCAGGGCGTCTGGCTGCACGTCGACGCCGCCTACGGGGGCTTCGCGTCCGTCACCGAACGGGGCCAAAAGCTCCTCGGCGGCATGGAGCGCGCCGATTCGGTCGGGATGGACGCGCACAAATGGTTCTTCCAGCCCTACGAGGCGGGCGCCCTGCTCGTGAAGGACGTGAGTACGCTCGAAAAGGCCTTCGCGGTGCGGCACGATA
>WTGD01000289.1 GCA_011523725.1 Nitrospinota bacterium | reverse complement strand
GGTTGATCTTCTTGCGCCCCGAATCCCCTTCCTTTTTCAGACGCTCCAAGTGGGGAACCGCGACAGTGAGCAACTCCAGAATGATGGAAGCGCTGATGTACGGCATGATCCCCAGGGCGAAAATCGTCAACTGGCTCAGGGCGCCGCCCGTGAAGAGGTCGAAAAACTGCATGAGCGTGCCGCCGCCGCGGCTCAACTCGGCGAAGAAGGCGGCCAGCGCCACGGTGTCGATCCCCGGCGTGGGGATATGCGCCCCGATTCGGTAGACCGCCAGAATACCGAGCGTGAAGAGGATCCTGTTTTTCAGCTCGGGTACCTGGAAAATGCTGGGAACGCCGCCTTCCCTCACTCGCTTTTATCCTCCGGCTTCGCGGCGAGGACCACGATCTCGACGCTGCCGCCCGCGCTCTCGATTTTCCGACGAGCAGAATCGCTGCATTTCTGGACTCTGAGGTGAATCGCGCGGTCCACTTCACCCTCGCCCAGGAGCTTGACGCCGTCTTTGGCAATTTTCCGAATCAGGCCGGCGGCCCGCAGGGCATCGGCGTCGACGCTCGCGCCCTCAGCCAGTACGCCCAAACGCCCCACGTTGAGCTCTGAGAACTCTTTTTTGAAGCGGTTGTTGAACCCGCGCTTCGGCAAGCGGCGCTGGAGCGGCATTTGTCCGCCCTCGAAACCGACTTTTCTACTATAGCCGGAACGCGATTTCTGGCCCTTGTGCCCGCGCGTCGAGGTCTTGCCCCTTCCGGAGCCCGTACCACGGCCCACGCGCCGCCTGGACTTCACCGCCCCTTCCGGGGAGGACAAATCACCCAGGCCCGTAAATGAATTTTCCGACTTCGCGTCGTTCTCGGACATATGAATCCAGGGCGCTAGGCCCCCTCCTCCACTTCTACGAGATGCTTGATCTTGAACACCATGCCGCGAATGCAGGCGTTGTCCGTCTTCACGACCGCCTGGTTGATCCGCCTCAGACCCAACCCATGCAAAACTTTACGCTGCTTCACGTTCGATCCGGACGTGCTCTTCCTCAAGGTGATCTTGATTTTATCCTGCTTATCCTGCGCCATCTCTTCCTCTATTCTTCTTTCGCGCCGGCGTCTTCGCCATCGCTCGCATCGGCGGCGTCACCTGCCTCGGCGGCAACGGGGTCGCCATCCACGGCGTCTTCCGCATCCGTCGCCTCGACCTCGGCATCCACCGCCGTGACTCCGGCGTCTTCCGACTGCGCAGCTTTGACTGCATCATCGGCCGATACGATTCCCCGGAGCGCTAAAACCTCATCCCGGTTGCGCAGCGAGCACAAGCCCTGCAGCGTCGCCTTGGCCGCGTTGTGCGGGTTGTTCGTGCCGATGCACTTCGTCAATATATCCCGCACCCCGGCGACGTCCAGAACCGCGCGCACGGGGCCGCCTGCGATGACGCCCGTTCCCCGCGCCGCGGGCTTGAGCAGCACGCGGCCCGCGCCGTATTTACCCATCGTCTGGTGGGGAATGGTCTCATGGTCGAGGGCCACCTTCACCATCGCCTTGCGAGCCTTCTCCACGCCCTTGCGAATGGCTTCGGGCACTTCGTTCGCCTTGCCCATCCCGATGCCCACCTGTCCTTTTCTGTCGCCGACGGTCACCAGGGCGCTGAAACTGAAGCGCCTGCCGCCCTTCACCACCTTGGCCACGCGGTTCACGTAGATGACCCGGTCGATGAATTCACGCTCTTCGGGATTCTCCGGCTCTCTGTCCCGGCCTCGTCTTGTGTCTCGCGCCATCAGAAACTCACCCCCGTATCTCTCACGCTGTCGGCCAGCGCCTTCACGCGACCGTGGTAGAGATAGCCGTTGCGATCGAAAACCACTTTTTCCACGCCCTTGGCCTTCGCGCGGTCGGCCAGCAGCTTGCCGACGATGACGGCGCCCGCCACGTTGCTACCGCCCGCGTTTTCGGCGTCCTTCGCCTCGGTTGCGAAATCCTTCTCGCGCGAGGAGGCCGCGGCCAGGGTTTGGCCCGAGACGTCATCTATCACCTGGGCATAGATGTGTCCGCCGCTCCTGAAAACCGTCAGACGAGGGCGCTCGCTCGTTCCGCGGCTCTTCTTGCGGATTCTCACCTTCCGCTTGAGCCTCGCCTCGAATTTACTCAGTCGACCCACTTCTCAAACCTCCCGCGCTACACGCCGGCCTTGCCGACCTTGCGGCGGACCGTCTCGCCCGCATAGCGGATACCCTTGCCCTTGTACGGCTCCGGGGGCTTCACCTTGCGGATTTCAGCGGCCACCCAGCCCACCAACTGCTTGTCGATGCCCTTCACCTTGATCGCCGTCCGGTTGCGGTCGCTCTGCACCTCGAAGGTGATGCCCTCGATCGGTTCGATGCTCACAGGATGGGAATAACCCACGTTCAGGACGACGCCCTTGCCCCTTTCTTCCACGCGGTATCCCAGGCCGATAATCTCGAGTTCCTTCTCGAACCCTTTCGTCACGCCTTCGACCATGTTGGCGAGCAGCGAGCGCGTGAGGCCGTGAAGCGCCTTGTCCTGGCGCGATTCGCTGACGCGTGAGACGACGATGTTCCCGTCTTCTATCTCCACCTTCGGCCTGTGGTGCAACTCGAGATCGAGTTCTCCCAGAGGGCCCTTGACGGAGATCTGTCGCCCGTCGAGCTTCACGTCCACGCCCGAGGGTATGGGAATCGGCATTTTTCCGATGCGTGACATTCAAACCACCTCACCAAATTTCACAAAGGACTTCACCGCCCACGCCCAGACTTCTCGCTTCATCGTCGGTCACAACGCCGCGCGAGGTCGTGAGTATGGCGATCCCCATGCCGTTGAGCACCTTGGGAACCGACTCCTTGTCTACATACACGCGCAGGCCGGGCTTGCTGACGCGCCTTAAGCCGCTCAACACCAGTTTGCCGTCCTGGGGCGGCTTGAGCGCTACTGTGATCCGGGTCTGTCCCGTCGGGCCCGGCTCGACGTCGTATCCTTTGATGTAACCCTGGGACTTCAGGATGCCGACGACGCTCTCCTTGAGCTTGCTGCCAGGAATCTCGACGCTCTCATGATCCGCGCGCACCGCGTTGCGAATGCGCGTGAGAAGATCGGCAATGGGATCCGTCATGCTCATATTCTTCGCTCCCCGGCTACCAACTCGACTTCGTGACTCCCGGAATCTCGCCCTTGAGCGACAATTCACGGAAGCAGATTCGACAAATCTTGAAACGTCTCAAATAACCCCGCGGACGCCCGCAACGCTGGCAGCGGTTATACGCCCGCACGCCGAACTTGGGTGTCTTCTTCTGTTTCGCGATCAAGCACTTTTTCGCCACTGTATTTCCTCTTAATTCACCCGGAAGGGGACGCCCAACTCGCGAAGCAGCGCCATGCCCTCCTCGTCCGTGTTCGCCGACGTGTTCAGGACCACCCCGATGCCCCGGGATCTCTCCACCTTGTCGATATCGATCTCGGGAAAAATAATCTGCTCTCGAATCCCAAGGCTGTAGTTCCCGCGTCCGTCGAAGGACTTTGGGCTCAGGCCCCTGAAATCGCGCACGCGGGGGAGCGCCACGTTCACCAGCCGGTCCACAAAATCCCACATCCGCGCGCCGCGAAGCGTCACCATCGCTCCGATGGGCATGCCCTCGCGCAGCTTGAAATTCGCGATGGATTTCCTCGCACGGGTAATGACGGGCTTCTGGCCCGCGATGCTCGTCAACTCGGCGACGCCGTTCTCAAGAGTCGCCGCGTTCTGTACGGCTTCTCCGAGTCCCATGTTCAGGGTGATCTTCAGAAGCCGCGGAATCTGCATGACGTTGGCGTATTCGAACTCCCTGCGGAGTCTTTCCATAATTTCGTCACGATAAAGCTGCAACATTCTGGGCACGTACGCCATTTCGATGATAATCCTTCTCTCTTCTATACCGTGTCGAGCAATTCGCCGCTGCTGTGCGTCACGCGCACATGGGCACCGTCTTCAAGCCGCTTTCTCCGAATCCGCGAGGGCTGATTGGTCTTCGGGTCCACGGGCATGACGTTGGAGATGTGAATCTTGCCCTCCCGCTCCAGGATGCCCCCTTGCTGCTGCCCCTGGCTGGGCTTCGTGTGCCGCTTCACGATGTTCACCTTCTCGACGATCACGCGGTTTTCATCTTTGAGCACCTGAAGCACCTTACCGGTTTTCCCCTTCTCGCGGCCGGCGATCACTTGAACGATATCGCCCTTTTTCACATGCGTTTTTCTGGAATTCGAACCCATCTCGTTCCTCACAAAACTTCAGGGGCGAGCGAAACGATGCGCATGAACCGCTTGCGCCTCAACTCGCGAGCCACGGGCCCGAAAATGCGCGTCCCCATCGGTTCGCGCGCCTCATTGATGATGACAACGGCATTGTCGTCGAACCGAATGTAGGTGCCGTCCTCGCGCCCGGTCTCCTTGACGGTCCGAACGACGACGGCGCGTCTGACTTCTCCTTTTTTCACGGGACTGTTCGGCACGGCTTCCTTAATCGCCACGACGATGATGTCGCCGATCCGCGCGTATCGCCGTCGCGAGCCACCCAACACCTTGATGCACTGGGCGCGCTTCGCTCCCGAATTGTCTGCCACGCTGCACATTGTTTCGACTTGAATCATTTTCTCCGTTCCCTACTTGCTGCGCTCAATCACGTCCAGAAGACGCCAGCGCTTCCTCCGGCTGAGCGGCCTCGTTTCGATGATGCGCACCCTGTCTCCCGTATTGAGGGAGTTTTCCTCATCGTGAACCAGATATTTCTTTCTCCTGCGCACGACGCGCTTGAAGGTCGTATGCTTGAAAATACGCACCACCTCGACGGTGACGGTCTTGTCCATCACTTCGCTAACGACTCTTCCTTCACGAACCTTGCGCCTGCCCCGAACCTGACTCATCTACGATTCCTCTCCCCCGGCGCCTGCGGCCTGCGCGCCTTCGCGCTCACGTTTTGAAGTCAGCACCCGCGCCAAATCCCGCTTGAGCAGACTGATGCGCGCCGTGTTGTCCAGTTGGCCCGTTGCCTTGCGAAAACGCAGGTTGAACAACTCCTGGCGCAATTCCTTTTCTTTGAACCCGAGTTCATCATCGCTCAACTCAAGGACCTCGCTGTATTTCACGCCGTCATCCCCCTCAGGAAGAGGTCACAATCCTGGTTTTGCACGGCAGCTTCTGGGCAGCCAGACGAAGCGCTTCACGCGCGATGTCGTCGGCGACGCCGTCCATCTCGTAGAGAATCCTGCCCGCACGCACGGGCGCTACCCAGTACTCGGGCGAACCCTTGCCCTTGCCCATCCGAACTTCTGCCGGTTTCTTGCACATGGGCTTGTCGGGGAAAAGGCGAATCCATATCCGTCCACCGCGCTTGACGTGGCGGGTCATGGCGATACGGGCCGCCTCGATCTGGCGTGCCGTAATGTGCGTCGTCTCCAGGGTCTGAAGCCCGTAGGAGCCGAACGAGAGCGTCGAGCCGCGCTGGGCCTTGCCGTCCAGGCGTCCCTTCTGCATTTTTCTGAATTTCGTTCTTTTCGGTTGCAGCATGTCCCGCTCCTAAACTCCCGTTACGAACCCAGGGTCTGCGAAGGCGTTCTTCTCGCTTGCCGTATCATCTCGCCTCTGAATATCCAGACTTTCACGCCGATAATTCCGTATGTCGTCTTGCCTTCGGCGAACCCGTAGTCGATGTCCGCGCGGAGAGTCTGGAGCGGCACGCGGCCCTCCCGGTACCACTCGGTTCGCGCGATCTCGGCGCCCCCGAGCCGGCCGGCGCACTGAATCTTCACGCCCTTGGCACCGAAGCGAAGAGCCGAGGTAACCGCCTTTTTCATCGCGCGGCGAAAGGCGATCCGGCGCTCGAGCTGCATGGCGATGTTCTCGGCCACGAGCTGGGCGTCCATCTCGGCCTTGCGCACCTCCTTGATGTTCACGTTCACCTGGTTGCCGGTGAGTTCCTGCAGATCCGCCTTCAGCCTGTCCACCTCAGCACCGCGCTTTCCGATGATGATGCCCGGCCTCGCCGTCCAGATGTTGATGCGCGCGCGCTCACTGGCGCGTTCTATCTCCACGTTGCTCACGCCTGCGTGCGAGAGGCGCTCCTTGACGTACTTGCGGATGCGCAGATCGTCCAGAAGCAGGTCGCCGAAATTGTGCTTGGCGAACCAGTGCGAATTCCAGCCTCTGGTGATGCCGACCCGAAAACCGATGGGGTGAACCTTTTGACCCATTTGTATCCCCCTAATTCGCTTCGCCGATATCCACGCGAATGTGGCAGCTTCTGTGCTTGACACGGCCGATGCGCCCGCGCGCGCGAGCGCGGAACCGCTTGAGCGTCGGCCCCCCGTCCACCCGAACGCTCTTCACGATGAGACCCTCGGGGTCGTCGTGCTCACCCTTGTCGGTGGCGTTCGCGAGTGCGGAGAGAAGCACCTTCTCCACCACCTTGGCCGATGAGCGCGTGGACAGGCGCAAAAGGTTGAGAGCGTCCGCCACCCGCTTGCCGCGGATCATATCCGCTATCTGGCGCGTCTTGCGCGGCTTGGCACGGTAATACTTCAAAGTCGCCTTGGACATGTCATTCCCTTGCCTGTTTCGCCTGTTCCACCAAAACCTATTTCAGCGTTACCTGCCGCTTCGTCATTCCCGAGTGCGAGCGGAACGTGCGGGTGGGAGAAAAATCCCCGAGCTTGAAACCCACCATGTTCTCCGTCACGTACACGGGCACGAATTTCTTGCCGTTATGTACGGCAAAAGTATGACCGACGAAATCCGGGATGATGGTGGAACGCCTCGACCAGGTCCTGATCATCCGCTTCTCGCCGCTTTCGTCCATCACCTCCACTTTCTTGCGAAGGTGAGCGTCTACGAATGGGCCCTTATGAAGAGAACGTGGCATCGCTATCCAATCTCCCTCGATCCGGCTACCTTGATTTTCTTCGCCGCACGATGAATTTAGAAGAAGGCTTATCCTTCTTGCGCGTCTTGTATCCTTTGGTCGGCTTGCCCCACGGGGTCACTGGGTGCCTGCCTCCCGAACTCTTGCCCTCACCGCCGCCCAGGGGGTGATCCACCGGGTTCATGGCCACGCCGCGTACGTTGGGACGCCGGCCCAGCCAGCGCTTGCGCCCCGCCTTGCCGAGACTCACGTTGCTGTGGTCGGAGTTTCCCACTTCGCCAATCGTGGCGTAGCACGACAGATGAATCATTCGCACCTCGCCGGATGATAGACGAAACTGCGCGTAATTCCCCTCTTTCGCCATGAGCTGGGCGCTCACGCCGGCGCTGCGTGCGATTTGTCCGCCGCGTCCGGGCTTCATCTCGATGTTGTGGCACGTGGTGCCCAGCGGAATCCGCTCCACGGGCAGCGCGTTGCCGGTGCGGATCTCCGCGTCCGGTCCGGAACTGACGGTCGCGCCCACCTCCAGGCCGTCCGGCGCGATGATGTAGCGCTTCTCCCCGTCCAGATAGACGATGAGCGCCAACCGCGCGGAGCGGTTCGGGTCATATTCTATGGAACGCACCTTGCCGGGCACGCCGGTTTTCTCGCGCCGGAAATCCACCACCCGGTAGCGGCGCTTGTGGCCCCCGCCCCTCTGGTAGGTGGTGATTCGGCCCCGGTTGTTTCGTCCGCCGGATTTCGACATCCCCTTGGTCAGGGACTTCTCGGGCCGATCCGTCGTGATCTCATCCCGGAGGAGAACGTCCTGAAATCTCCGCCCCGGAGAAGTCGGCTTGTATTTTTTTACCGGCATAGCGTCCTCGCCTCAATCACTAAGCAGATTCAAAAAATTCGATCGTATCGCCATCGCGCAGCGTCACAATCGCTTTTTTCCATGCTGGTTTGGTGCCCTGATAGCGGCCCATGCGAACCTTCTTGCCGGGCACCCGCATCGTGTTCACATTCAGTACCGTGACGCCGAACAACTCCTGCACCGCCTGTTTGATCTCTATCTTGTTCGCTCCGACGGCAACCTCGAATACGACCTTGTTCGCCTCCTCGGTGCTCGCGATGCTTTTTTCCGTCACGCAGGGTCTGCGGATGATGGATGTGCTCTCCATGACCTAGCCCGCCAATCTTTCCGAGATGCCGCCGAGCGCGCCCTTGGTGCAGACGAGGTGCTCGTGGCCCATGATGTCGTAGACGTTCAAACCCTCGGGCCTCATCGGTTTCGCGCCCTTGATGTTTCTCGTCGCCAACTCGAAATTCCGCTCACTCCCGTCATCCACGATTAGCGCCTTGCGCTCCAGATTCAGGTTCTTGATGACTTCCGCCATAAGGCGCGTCTTGGGCTCGGGCAGATTGAGGTCACGCACGATGAGCAGTTTTCCTTCTTTCCATTTCAAATTCAGAGCGCTCCTGAGCGCGCCGCTTTTCATCTTCTTGTTCATCTTCTGGCTGTAATCGCGCGGCTTGGGGCCGAAGGTGGTTCCCCCGTGCCGCCATATGGGGGATTTGACGTCGCCCGCGCGCGCGCGGCCCCCGCCCTTTTGGCGAAAAGGCTTCGCGCCCGTGCCGTGCACTTCCTTGCGCGTCAGCGTCGAATGCGTGCCCGCACGTTTTGCTGCGAGTTGCGCCTTCACCATCTGGTGGATCAGGTGCATCTTGACCTCACCATCAAAAACGGACTCGGGCAAATCCATCTGCTCCACCACCTGTCCTTCGAGGTCATACACGTCAATCTGGGGCATGTCGCTCCTCAATTCCCTCGCGCGGCCCGCTTGGAAGCCTTCAGGGGGTTCAGACTCCTGGCCTGTTCTTTCGGTTTTTCCAGTCCGCCCCTGTTGCCCTTGACACTCTTGCGCAAAACCACAAATCCATTGTTCGCCCCGGGCACGGCGCCTCTGAGCAGAAGCAGATTCTCCTCGGGGATGATGTCCACCACCAAAAGCCCCTGCGTGGTGACCTTCTCGTTCCCCATGTGACCCGGCATCTTCTTGCCCTTGATGATCTTCGAGGGATACGCCGAAGCGCCCATCGCCCCCGGTAGGCGATCGAACATGCCGCCGTGAGAGGCAGGTCCGCCGCCGAACCCGTGACGCTTCATCACACCGGCGAAACCGCGGCCCTTGCTCGTGCCCGTCACGTCGAGGCGATCGCCGCGATCGAATATCGTCACGTCGATGAGGCTGCCGGCTTCGAGTTCCGCGTCCTCATCCTCCAGCGGAACTTCCTTTAGATAGCGAAAAGGCTGCGTACCCGCTTTTTGAAAATGGCCCAAGGCCGCCTTCGAGAGGCCTTTTTCCTTTCGGGGCATATACCCGAGCTGAACGGCCGCATAACCGTCATGCTCTTCGGTCTTTCGTTGTACGACGGTGCAAGGACCCGCCTCGACCACCGTCACCGAAATCGCTCCGCCATCCGGCGAGAACACTTGGGTCATCCCGATTTTTCGGCCAAGTAAAAATTCCATCACATCGTCCCGTCTAGTTCAGCTTGATCTCGACGTCCACGCCGGCAGCGAGTTCCAGCTTCATGAGCGCATCCACCGTCTGCTGGGTGGGTTCCATGATGTCCACGAGCCTCTTATGCGTCCGGATCTCGAACTGCTCTCTCGATTTCTTGTCGATATGCGGGCCGCGCAGCACCGTGTACTTGTTGATGGAAGTGGGCAGCGGCACCGGCCCCACCAGCGAAGCACCCGTACGCTTCACCGTATCGACAATCTCGCCCACGGACTGGTCCAGCAAGCGATGATCGTATGCCTTCAGTCGTATCCGAATCTTCTGGCTCATATTCTTGTACTATCCTTCCGTCGCTCTACTCGACGACCTCGGTGACGACGCCGGCCCCCACCGTGCGGCCTCCCTC
>WTGD01000158.1 GCA_011523725.1 Nitrospinota bacterium | reverse complement strand
GGCCGGAACGGGGGGGTCGTCAAAACCGCGCTCTCCTGCTCGAGAATGAGATGCCCGTTGGGCGGCGGCCACCAGTCCATGGAGACCGTCTTCGCCCTTACCTCGGCGCGGTGATCCAGGCTCTCGTACTGCCAGATGTGCCGGATGCGGTTCAGGTCCCCGACCTCGGTATGAAAAAATCCCATGATTGGAGAGAGCTCGTTCCTCTTGTCGATGACTTTGGCGAAATTCTCCTCGAACTCGGCCACGCCGCCGACGGTCAGCCGATAAGTGCGCATTTCGTATATCATGCAACTTTCCTCCAGGATGGTTGTTGAAAAGGGATACGCCCCGAAGTGTAGGCCGAAGCGCGCGGGCGGGCAAGGAGGCGAGGGCTTTATTCTCTTCAGCAGGTTCAGGCGCCACGCGGAAAACCCCGTCATTCGGGATTGTTAAAATTCCTGATTTCGTGATTCGGTGCGCAGGGTCTCCCCAACCGCTTCATCCTGAGTAGCGGCGAAGCCGCGTATCGAAGGATGGGAGGCGCATCTCGCGCGCGAATTTCGCCCTTCGATACAAACGCTCCTTTCTCAGTCGCGTTTGACCTTCGGCGGCTACTCAGGGTGAGGGAGGTGGGGGGCGATGGAGCCTCCCAAAAACCAAGCGGAGCGAAACATCTCTTTGAGTTTCATCCATGTGAACGCGCGGCTCCTAGTTCACCCGCTTCTCGCGGCCGGCCCATTCCTTATCGCGGAGGACGAACTTCTGGATTTTGCCCGTGGCGGTCTTGGGGAGCGGACCGAACTCCACGCGCTTGGGCGCCTTGAAGCGGGCGATGCGGCTCTTCACGTGTTCGATGATCTCCTCCTCGCTCACCTCCATCCCCTCCTTCTTGACGGCAAAGGCCTTGGGCACCTCGCCCCATTTCTCATCTGGCGCGGCGACGACGGCGACCTCAAGAATCGCCGGGTGGGTGGCGATGGCTTTCTCGACCTCGATGGTGGAGATGTTCTCCCCGCCCGAGATGATGATGTCCTTGGCGCGGTCCTGGAGGTCGACGTAACCATCCTCGTGCGCAACGGCGATGTCTCCGCTGTGAAACCAGCCGCCCCGAAAAGCCTCCTCGGTGGCGGCGGGGTTGTCGTAATAGCCGGCCATGACGTTGTTCCCGCGCATCATAACCTCGCCCTGGGTCTTTCCGTCCCAGGGAACCGCGCGCATCTCTGCGTCCCGGACCTCGCATTCCCCCGTCATGACGAAGGGGACCCCCTGGCGCGCCTTGAGGCGCGCGCGCTCCGCGGCGGGGAGGTCGTCCCATTCCGGATGCCATGCACAGACGGTGTGAGGGCCGTAGGTTTCGGTGAGCCCGTAGGCGTGGACGACCCGCGCACCGAGGTCCTCCTCCATGGTGGCGATGATCGTGGGAGAAGGCGGCGCGCCTGCGGTCATGATGGTGACGGGCTGGGGGAAGGGGCCCTCCCGGGCGGCGGGGTCGTTCGCGAGGGCGATGAGCACGGTGGGAGCGGCGCAGAAATGGGAGACCCGCTCCTCGCGGATCAGGCGGAATATCTCGGCCGGCTGGACGGCGCGCAGGCAGACGTGTCGTCCGCCAACCGCCGTCACACCCCAGGTGTAGCACCAGCCGTTGCAGTGAAACATCGGGAGGGTCCAGAGGTAGTTCATGTAGACCGAGCCGCCCACCTCGGTGATCTCGCCCAGGGCGTTCAGATAGGCGCCCCGATGGGTGTACATCACTCCCTTGGGGCGGCCCGTGGTCCCGCTGGTGTAGTTGATCGAGAGGGGCGCGCCCTCCTCGCCGATCTTCCAGGGAAGTTTCTCGTTCTGCGCCGAGGCGATGAACGCCTCGTACTCCGGCCCATCGAAGACGGCGTCGGAAGGACCGAAGCCCGCGGCGGCGTCCACCACGTTCACGAAGGTCCGGACCCCCGGGAGTTTGCTCCGCCGATCGGCGAGGGGCTTCGCCCATTCGCAGTCGGCGACGAGCGCCTTGGCGCCCGAGTGCTCGCAGATGTAGGCGATCTCCTCCGGAGAGAGGCGGATGTTGATCGCCACCAGGAGCGCGCCCAGCAGGGGAACCGCGAAGTGGGCCTCAAGCATGGCCGGCACGTTGGGGACGACGTAGGCGACCCGGTCACCCTCCCCGACCCCCGCCGCCTTCAGGGCGGCCGCGCAGCGCTGGACGCGATCGGCGAACTGCGCGTAGGTGTAGCGGCGGCTCCCGTAGACGACGGCTTCCTTGTCTTTATAGACCCAGTGGTTGCGCTCCATGAAGTTGAGCGGGCTTAAGGGCGCGAAATTGGCGGACAACTCGGCCATGACATGTCTCCTCAAGAAGGCCCGACGCAGGCCGCGCCGGCAACGGTCAGCCGATACGTGCGCATCTCGCAAATCATGCAAAATCTCCTTGAAGATGGTTGTTGAAAAGGGATATGCCCCGAAGTGTAGGCCGAAGCGCACGGGCGGGCAAGGATGAGAGGGCTTTATTCGCCCGGACAGGCTTCACGAACGGGGTTGTGGAAAAAGTCCCTGAGAGGGTAAAGGCAACCCCCCCTACCCCCCTTGACAGGGGGGCAAGAAAAAGCAAAGCCCCCTCAGCCCCGCGGGGGCGCATCGCCTTTTTATACCCCCCTGTCAAGGGGCTGTTGAAAAAGCCATTATTTCGAGAATCGGCGTATATTACCTACCGGGGAGAGAAAAGAATCACTCCCCCCTTGAGGGGGAGTCAACGAGGCAAGGGCGAAGCCCGCAGGCGAGTTGGTGGGGGGACATGCCACAGAAAAAGCTCCCCCCACCGAATCGGCCTTCGCACAAACCGCTCGGCCTCTTCGTCGGGCTTTCCCCTCGGGAAGCCCGACCCTCAAGGGGGGAGTGAAATTCGGTGCGCTCCTTCTGTGGACTTTTTCAACAACCCCTACTCCCCCAGATAAGCCTCGCGGACGGCGGGCGAATCGCGCAGGACGCCGGGCTCATCGCCCATGATGATCCGCCCCGTCTCCATCACGTAGGCCCAGTCCGAGAAATTGAGCGCGAGGTGCGCATTTTGCTCGACGAGGAAAATGCCCGTGCCCTCGTCACGGATTCTCGCCAGGACCTCGAAGATGGTCTCGATGATCCGGGGCGCCAGGCCGAGCGAGGGTTCATCGAGCAGGAGGAGCCTGGGTCTCGACATCAGGGCGCGCGCGATGGCCAGCATCTGCTGCTCCCCGCCCGAGAGCGTGCCGCCCCGCTGGGCGCGCCGCTCGTGCAGCACGGGAAACAGGGAGCAGACATAATCGAGGTCGTCTTTTACGCCCCCGGCGTCGTTTCTCAGAAAAGCGCCCATCTCCAGGTTCTCGAGCACGGTCAGGTGCGGGAAGATGCGTCTGCCCTCGGGCACCTGGCAGATGCCGCGCCTCACGATCTCATCCGGCTCCCGGGCGTGGATGGCCTCGCCTTCCAGGAGTATCTCGCCCCGGGTGACGGCGTTGACGCCGCATATCGCCATCAAGGTGGAGGATTTGCCCGCACCATTGCTGCCGATGAGACACACCACCTGGCCCGAACGCACCTCCAGTGAAACGCCCTGAAGCGCATGGATGTGGCCGTAGTAGAAATGAATATCCTTCAACTCAAGCATGGGAAGTCCCCAGATAGGCTTCCAGCACCTTGGGGTCGCGCCGCACCTCGGCGGGTGTCCCGTCCGCAATCTTCTCCCCGTGGTCCAGCACCACCACGCGGTCCGAGATGCCCATGACCACCTTCATGTCGTGTTCGATCAGCAAGATGGTGACGCCGCGATCGCGAATCGCGAGAATCAACTCGTTGAGCACGCCCTTCTCGCTCGGGTTCATGCCGGCGGCGGGCTCGTCGAGCAGCAACAGGCTGGGCTCGCTCGCCAGTGCGCGGGCGATCTCGAGTCTTCTCTGATCCCCGTAAGAGAGCGCCTCGGCCACCCCCGAGGCGTAGGCGTCGATGCCCGTGAATTCGAGGAGCTCCATGGCCTCGGCCACCGCCCGGCGCTCCTCCGCCACCATCCCGGGGAGCCTGAAGATCGCGCCAAACGGGCCTGCGCGCATCTTGCAGTGCCGGCCCACGAGGACGTTCTCGAGCACCGTCATCCCCCGGAAGAGGCGAATGTTCTGGAACGTGCGCGCGATGCCCCGGCTCGCCACGGCGCTGGGCTTGAGCCCCACCAGGTTTTTCCCCCTGAACACGACGTCGCCTTCGGTGGGCGCGTACAGGCCGGTCACCACGTTGAAGGCCGTCGTCTTGCCGGCGCCGTTCGGACCGATGAGGCCGAGCACCTCGCCCTCGTGCACGATCATGTCCAGGGAATCGAGCGCCACCACGCCGCCGAAGCGCCGCGTGAGATTTTTGAGCAGCAAAAGACGCACCTTGGCGTTCATCGCCCCGCCCCCGCCTCGCCTTGAGGCTCGTCCCGTTCGAGATGGTGACGCCCGCCCCTGGCCTGCAGGAGCCCTTGGGGCCTCAGCACCATCATGAGCACCATGGCGCCCCCCAGGAGCATGGGCCGGAAAAGCGTCAACTCCCGGAGCGCCTCGGGCAGCACGGTGAGGATGAACACGCCGAGCATCACGCCCGGAATGCTCGCCATGCCGCCCAGCACCACCATGCACAAGATGATGACGGACTCGAAAAACGTGAAACTCTCCGGCGAGATGAACGTCTGCTTCGCGGAGAAGACGACGCCCCCGAACCCGGCCCAGGCGGCGCCGAACGCGAAGGCGGAGAGCTTCGTATAGACGATGTTGACGCCCACGCACTCGGCGACTGTTTCGTCTTCGCGCATGGCCGCCCAGGCGCGGCCCAGGCGGCTCTTGTCGAGCCGGTTCACGATGAAGATGGTGATGATGCACAAGACGAGAACGAGATAATAGAAGTGCATGGGCTTGTAGAGGCGCATATCGCCCAGATAGGGGCGCCCGATGCCCAGGATGCCGTTCGGGCCCTGGGTCACGTTGTCCCAGTTGTTGAGAACCAGACGGATGATCTCGCCGAAGCCGAGCGTGACGATGGCGAGGTAATCGCCTCTGAGCCTGAGGACGGGAATCCCCAGGATAATCCCGAAAAGTGCCGAGCAGGCCACGCCGACGCCTAAGGCCGGCCAGAAGGAAAGCCAGTACCAGCTGTTCAGAAGAGCGTAGGAATACGCCCCCACGGCGTAGAAGGCCACGTAGCCCAGGTCCAGGAGACCCGCGAAGCCGACCACCACGTTCAGCCCAAGCGCCAGCATGATGTAGATGCCGGTGATGACGAGCACGTCGGTGGAGTAGCGATCCAGCGTCCAGGGGAGCGCGATGATGAGGAGCAGGAACAGGCTCCAGTAGCGCCTGTCGTAGGATTTCTCCTCGATGAACCCCCAGGCGGACGTGAACCCGGCCTTGATGCGCCCCGCCGGCCCGACCAGGAAGCCTGTCTGCGCGCTCGCTCGTACTACGCTCACGACCAGGACGACCAGGGCGCAGCCCAGCCCTATCCAGAGGCTGTTCTTCCACCCCGCCAGCGGGAGCGCCAGAAAGGCGAACCAAAGGCCGATGAGCGGGACTCTCGCGTATGCGCTCATGTCCTGTCCGCCTCGCCGCCCGAGCCGCCCAGGATGCCCTCGGGCCGGAAGATGAGGACGACGACCAGCACCATGAACGCGAAGACGTCCTTGTAGACCGCGGAGACGTATCCCGCCCAGAAACTCTCCAGAAGCGCCAGCAGAAAGCCGCCCAGCAGCGCGCCCGTCACGTTGCCGATGCCGCCCAGCACGGCGGCGGTGAACGCCTTCATCCCCGCCACGAAGCCAATGTAGTGGTTCACGATTCCGTAGTACATGCCCACCATCACGCCGGCCACGGCGGCCATCACGGAGCCGATGGCGAAGGTGATCGCGATCACCCGGTTCACGTTCACGCCGACGAGCGAGGCCATCGTCCTGTCCTGCGCGGTGGCGCGCATGGCCTTGCCGAGCTTCGTCTTCTTGATGAAAAGCTGGAGAGCGGCCATGAGGCCTACGGCGAGGAGCAGAATGAAGATCTGAAGACCGTTCACGTATGCGCCGAAAAGCTGGAAACTCCCGAGTTCGAGGAGATTGGGAAACGCCTTGTCGCGCGCTCCCTGCACCACCTGCACGTAGTTTTGCAGGAACAGGCTCATGCCTATCGCGCTGATGAGCGGGGAGAGCCTCGGCGCGCCCCGCAGCGGGCGGTAGGCCACGCGCTCGAGCGTGATGCCGTATGCGGCGCAATAGATCATCGGGATGAGGAAGACGAGGACGATGCTCAGCGCCAGGCTCGTCTGCGTGAGGCCCATCGTCCCCAGCACCGCCAGGACGGCGATGCCCACGTAGGCGCCTATCATGTAGATTTCGCCGTGGGCGAAATTGATGAGCTGCAGAATCCCGTAGACGAGCGTGTAGCCCAGGGCGATCAGGGCGTACACCGCGCCCACGACGAGGCCGTTCACCAGCTGCTGCGCAAACATAGAGAAATCTTTACATGATCAGGAGACAAAAAAGAAGGGGAGGCTTTCGCCTCCCCTCCCGCGATTCAACACGACGACGCGCGCCCTAGTTGATCTGGACGAATTTCGCCCCCTTCACCTGCCAGAGCACGTAGGGGCTCTCCAGCACGTCCCCTTTCTTGTTGAACTGGAGTTTGCCCAAAGACGTGTTCCAGGCCTTGCTGCGCAGGTGGGCGGCCAGCTTCTCGCCCTTGGTACTGCCCGTGGCCTGGATCGAGTTCAGTATCATGTTCATGGCCACGTAGCTGTAGATGGTGTAGGCGCCCACTTCCTTGCCGAAGCGCTTGCGGTGTTTCTTGATGACGTTCTGGGCCGCCGCGAGTTTCGTCTGGTCCGGCGTGAACGTGATATAGGTGCCCTCGGCGGATTTCCCGGCGATCTTGTAGTACTCGTCCGTGACGATGCCGTCGCCACTCATGAAGTGCGCCTTCATACCGAGGCGTTCGCGCATCTGCTTCACCAGAAGGATGGCCTCCGGGTGGATCCCGCCGAAATAGACGAGTTCGGGGTTTTTCTGCTTCGCGGCCGTAAGCACGGGCGTGTAGTCCTTGTCCCCCTGAACGACGCCGCTGTAGAAAACGGGCTTGACGCCTCTTTTCTCCAGGAAGCGCCTCGTCTCGTCGGCGAGTCCCTGGCCGTAGGTGGTCTTGTCGTGGAGGATGGCGATGCGCTTCAGCTTCAGCTTGTCCACGATGTAGTTCGCCGCCACTTCTCCTTGCTGATCGTCGCGGCCGCAGACTCTGAACACCGTCGAGAAGCCCTGCTCGGTGAGCTTGGGGTTCGTGGACGCCGGCGTGATCTGGACGACGCCCGCCTCCGCGTAAACAGTGGACGCCGGGATGGAGACCGAACTGTTGAAATGGCCGACGATGCCGGCGGCGCCCGCGTTCACGAACTTGTGCGCGATCGACACCCCTTCTTTGGGATCGTGGCGATCGTCGCCCCAGAGGATGTCCACCTTCATCTTCTTTTTGCCGACTTTCACGCCGCCCCTGGCGTTCCACTCCTCCACGGCGAGCGTCGCGCCGTTTTTCAGCATCTCGCCGAACGCCGCCTGGGCGCCGGTGAGCGGACCGGCCACGCCGATCTTGAGCGTCGCGGCGTGCGCGGCCGAGCCCAGAAATACGGCGGCCATGAGAATGCTCAGGACGAAAAACAGCTTCTTGCGCATGTCGAGTCTCCTTCAGGCAACTGGATGATTTGGAACCAAAGGTTTCATGCGCGTCACAAGGGAACTTCACGCAACCCGTGACGCCTCTCGTCGCAATCGTGATTTATTCCGGGTACCTATAACCTCGTTGTCGCATACAATACGCCATGAAAAAGCGGCTTTCAAGATTCTTGCTTAGGCGGGATGGACGCTAGGCCGTCCTGACGCGCTCGATGTATTCCCCCGTGCGCGTGTCGATTTTGAGCACGTCGCCCTCGTTCAGGAACAGGGGGACGGTGACCACGGCGCCCGTCTCCAGTTCCGCCTGTTTGGTCGCGCCCGTCGCCGTATCGCCCCGCACGCCGGGTTCGGTCTTCTTGATGACCAGTTCCACGAACGTGGGCATCTCGACCGAAATCGCCTCGCCCTTGTGGAAGAGGATGTCGACGATGGTTTCCTCGCGCAGGAGCTTGACGCTGTGCCCAAGCTTCTCCTCCCCCAGCCCGGTCTGATCGTAGGTCTGCGTATCCATGAAATAGAAGATGTCGCCGTCGCGGTAGAGATACTGCATCTGTTTTTGCTCGATCCCGGGGTCGCCGACGGACTCACCGGAGCGGAAGGTCTTGTCCAGAACGCGGCCCGTTCTGAGGTTCTTGAGCTTCGTGCGCACGAAGGCCCCGCCCTTGCCGGGCTTCACGTGCTGGAACTCCACGATGATGTAAGGCTCGTTTTCGAGCTCGATTTTGAGGCCGTTTCGAAAATCACTTGTCGAGGGCATCGGTTCCAAAAACCTCCTGATGATGAAAAAGTCTACAAGACAACGAGTTCCTTGGGTATGGAGCGGGTGAGAACCTCCTTGCCCCGCTCGGTGACGAGCACCATATCCTCGATTCTCACGCCGCCCCAGCGGGGCAGATAGATGCCGGGCTCCACCGTCACGACCATGCCGGGCCTGAGCTCTTCCTTCACGCCGGGGCCGAGCCTGGGCGCTTCGTGGATGTCGAGCCCCACCCCGTGGCCCGTTCCGTGCCCGAAGGCCTCCCCGTAGCCGTAGGCCGCGATGACGTCGCGCGCGGCCTTGTCCACGTCTCCGCACCGGACGCCCGGCCTTACGGCCTCGAGCGCCGCCATCTGGGCTTCCAGGACGATGTTGTATATCTTCTCGCCCCTGGGTGAGGGCTTGCCGAGGGAGAACACCCGCGTCGTATCCGCATGGTAGCCCGACATCACGGCGCCGAAGTCGATGGTGATGAGGTCGCCTTTTTTGAGTTTTTTCGACGATGCTATCCCGTGCGGCAACGCCGATCGCGGACCCGAGGCGACGATGGTGTCGAACGAGGCGCCCGAGGCGCCCCTTCTCCGCATCGCGGTCTCGAGGTCAAGCGCGACGTCCGATTCGGCGCGTCCGGGACGAATCGACTCGGCGGTCTCGGTCAATGCCTGCCCGTTCACCCTGGCGCCTGATTTAAGTTTTCGAATCTCGCCCGGGTCCTTGCAAAGCCTTAAGGCCTCCACGAGGCCTGAGACGGGTTTCAGGCGCACGCCCCTGACGAGCCTGCGCAACTGCCGGAAGACCCCGTGGGTGAGGTGCGTCTCTTCGAAAGCGAGCGCCTTCGCCCTCGTCTTTTTCAGCTCTTTGGCTATCCCCTGAACCGGGGAGGGATGCTCGGCGCGCCGAAAATCGGGCGGCACCTGCTTCGCCGCCTGTGAGCGGTAGCGGAAATCCGTGATGAAGACGGCGCTTCTCTGCGAGATCAGGCAAGCCCCGGCCGAGCCGGTGAACCCGGTGAGATAGCGGACGTTCTTCCTGTTCGTCACGGCGAATGCGGAGACACCCCGCCGCCGCATCGCCTTTCTCAGGCCGCGCAGACGCTGCTTCATTCTTCTTCCGGTGGAAACGTCAGCCCCTTGACGCAGGCGTCGATCGCCGCGCGCAGGGCCAGGGCGTAGCCCGCCAGGCCGAATCCGACGACGCTCCCCGCCGCCACGGGCCCGATCATCGAGCGGTGCCGGAAATCCTCGCGCTTCAAGACGTTGGAGATGTGCACCTCGTAGACGGGCAACTCCATGCCGCCGACCGCGTCCCGGAGCGCGACGCTGGTGTGTGTGTATCCCCCCGGGTTGAAGACGCAGGCGGCGCATTCGCCCGACGGGGCC
>WTGD01000269.1 GCA_011523725.1 Nitrospinota bacterium | reverse complement strand
GTACCGAACAAATGAAAATCAGGGCGGCTCGCGAGCCGCCCCTACAGTAAAACCGTAAACAGAAAAACAATGGATTCCGTCGATTCCTCCCTCCCCGAGAGCATTGAAAAACCCTGATTAGGTGATTCGGCGTTTCGGAACCGAGAGGCAAGGGAATGATTTTCGCCTTGCTCGTCATTCCGGCACATGCCGGAATCCAGGGATTTTGCCTTTTCGTCTTTGCTCTTCGCCTTTTCCCACACGATCAGCCAGAACAGGAAAGGCCGGATCATCTTGATCCGAATCGGCTCTGGATTCCGGCTTTCGCCGGAATGACGAACCAAAACCGCTTTCCTCCCTTTTGAATCGGGCTCGACCCCCAAGGGGTTTTTCATCGGGCATTCCCCTTGGGAAGCCCGACCCCCTCAAGGGGGGAGTGGTTGTTGGGTGCTCTGAAAGGGAGAACGGCTTCTCTCTTCTCGCCCGGAGGCGGTTTTGACACGCTCGGGAGCGGATGTGGTAAGATTCGCGCTTCCCGGCCGTGGGCATACATAAAGGCCGAATCCAACCAGGGAGGCGTGACGCCATGAAGGTGATGAACTACAAGGACGCGGAACTGAAAGCGGAGAAGGCGGCCAAGGGCGCGGGCATCCGCTGGCTCCTGAGCGAGCGCGACGGCGAGACCGGGATGGCGATGCGGGTCATCGAGATAGAGGCGGGCGGGCAGACGCCCGACCACGCCCACCCCTGGGAGCACCAGGTGTTCATGCTGAAGGGCGAGGGGCGGGTGATCGTCGAGGGCGAGACCGAGGCCATCGCGCCGGGCTCGGCCATATTCGTGGCGCCCGGCGAGAACCACACCTTCCACAACGATTCGGGCGAGACCATGGAGTTCGTCTGCATGATTCCCGTGAGCGCCATCAAGGCGTATGAGCACTAGGGCGGGAGTCGCGGCGATTTTCGCGTCTTGAATTTCCGTAAATTTCGATAAATTCAGATAAAATTCGATAAATTAACGGGGTTTTTCTGTAAATTTTCGCGGGGAATTGCGGGCGTGCGACCCGCGCAAATGCGGGAAGCCAGGCGGTTGAAAATCCCTCTCCCGCAGAGACATCATGAGGATACCACGGCGTCCCAGGCGCGCCGCCGCGGCAAATGCGGGGAACTGCGGGGGTGAGAATCCGGGCGGGCGTTCGTCCCGGCGCCCGCGAATACCACAATATGTAGTCTCTCAGAAAGATATCCCGCACAACATATGGGCCGTCTCCCCGCTGCGACGCGAGAAGCATCCCTGAAAATCAATTTTTATAACGATAATTCATTAAATATCAATAGTTTATAAAAATAATTGCAAGAATCACTTGAGATGCGCCCTAGGGACTGAATTTTTTAATTCACATAAAACAAGCAAATTCAATGAGATATGATGTCTAATGAAAAAACTGCTAGAGATAAATTTCGCGGCTTTGGTATATTCGGCATCGTTCCAATCCGTCCCGTCGGGTGCTGGCAATGACGAACCTGGAAAGAGATCTTTTCTCCCTCATCACGCTCGTCAGCAACGTCACGGAAGCCTACTCCGCCTGCTTATTCCTTGAAAACAAACGCCGTAAGACGTATCAGCTCACCACATACCACAGCCTGAGCCCCTACATTCTCGCGGACGCCTCGGTCGACGTGGGCCAGGGCTTCATGGGCTGGGTTCTGGAGAACAACGAGCCGTTAAGCGTCAATCAGTTCGACAAGGACACCCTGGTTCTCGGTTATTACAGCAGAAACGAGGATATCAAGTCCTTCATGGCGACTCCCCTGCCCTCTTCCATCAACAAAGGGGCGCTCGCCATCGACAGCAAAAAAAGCTGGTGCTTCACGTCCAAAGACCAAAAAATACTCGCGGGGTTCGCCCAGCAATTCGCCTATCTTGCAGACGGTGCCTTGACGGCCGTTCAAATGGAGCGACGCTCCATGAACGTTCCCGCCTTCAGCAGATACCTGACTTCGCTTCGCTCCAGCGAGAACGAAGGTCAGTTGTTGAATGCGATATGCCAGGTACCGCGCGAGTTGCTTCCCTTCGACGCCTGCTTCCTCGTTCTGATCGACGAGGAAGCAGGCGTCCCCCGCCTTATCCGAACTTCCGGTTTCGGGGAACTGTTCCTGGGGGAGGTAACCATTAGTGAACGCGCAAGTCTGGCAGGATACGTATTAAGCAAAAAAGAAAGTTTGAGGCTCCCGGACTTGAAGGGGAAAAAAGGAACCAGACCTCTCTTTCATCATGATGAGCCCCGCCTTGAAGCGCGTTCCGCCGCATGTTTTCCGCTTATCTCAAGAGGTGAAATTCTTGGTTGTCTAGGGTTCGCAAGCAAACGTCGAGCTCAATTTGACGCTTCTTCTATCCAGCGCGGAGAAATCATTGCAGCACTTGTGGCGGATGCCATCGCGAATCGGAAAAACGAGTTGCGCTGGCAAGCACGCTTAGAAATCGACCCTCTTACCGGCGAGCAGAATATAGAATACCTACATTCTCGTCTTCATGAAATTATCTGCGAAGCGGAAGCCAAGGGCCGCCAACTCGCGTTGCTCAGCATCGCTCCTGACGCTTCATCAGAATTTGATGATACGCCCGAGGAAGAAATCATTCTTCATCTCTCCAATTCGCTTAAACCTTTTGCTACTGGAAACGATATTTTGGTGCGGCACGAGGGACCACGTTTTCTCTTGCTATTGCAAGACTCCTCCCAAGAATATGCCGAGGCTGTAGCAGAACGGATCATACATGTCGTTAATCACACTCCCTTCTTCTTCGAAGGAAAAGAGTTCGAAATTACAATTTCAATTGGCGCCGCCTGTTTCCCTGAAACTGCTCAAAATTCAAATAGCCTAATCAAGTCTTCTCTTGAAGCATTAGGTTTCGCTCAAAAAGGGGGCGCAGTTAATCAACTTTGTTTTATGGGGGGGGAGGGATCATGAAATTAAACTTTTTAAAGGGTCTCAGATCTTGGATGGGGCCCAATATCGCGATGGACCTTGGGACAGCGAACACCCTGGTTTACACAAAAAATGCCGGAATTGTTCTTGATGAACCCTCTGTTGTCGCCCTGAACTCGAAAAATGGAGGAGCCGTTCTCGCAGTAGGCAAAAAAGCCAAGGAGATGTATGGCCGGACTCCTCCAGATTCAATTCGGACAATTCGCCCCATGAAAGATGGGGTGATCGCCGATTTTGACGTAACGAAAGCCATGATACGTCATTTTGTTAGAGCAATAGTACCCAAACGGTCATTCAGCCGACCTACAATGATGGTCTGCGTTCCCTCAGGGATCACCAGTGTGGAAATGAAAGCCGTGATTGATTCCGCCACTCAATGTGGGGCCGGCAAAGTCCACCTAATAGAAGAACCGATGGCGGCGGCCATTGGAAGCAAACTGCCAATTCACGAAATCGCTGGCTCTATGATTGTTGATATTGGGGGAGGAACAACCGAAATGGCCGTCATCTCCCAATACGCCGTTGCATATTCAGAATCTTTACGCATGGCGGGAGATGCGATGGACGAATGCATACAACGCCACATCAAAAGACACCACGGTTTATCGATCGGCTCATTCGAGGCAGAACGCGTTAAGATGGAGATTGGAGCAGCAGCTCCACTTTCAGAGCCGCTTGAAATGGAAATTTCAGGCTCAGATGTTTCCACCGGCATACCCCGGACCATCAAACTGTCCGATGAGTCGGTGCGTGAGGCTCTCGACGGTCCCGTGAAAGCCATCGTTGAATCCATTCGAAAAGCGCTGTCCAAAACAAGCCCTGAGCTTGCTTCAGACATTTACCGACGAG
This sequence comes from Nitrospinota bacterium, assembly GCA_011523725.1. Taxonomy (GTDB): domain Bacteria; phylum UBA8248; class UBA8248; order UBA8248; family UBA8248; genus Bin107. Next base: position 6,074 of record WTGD01000269.1, on the reverse strand, counting down.
GAATCGTTTTAGCAGGTGGCGGATCACTCTTGAAAGGACTCGGGACCAGGCTTCATGATGAGACAGGTCTCCCCATATACAGAGTAAAAGACCCACTAACCACCGTCGTCCGTGGAACTGGACACGTCCTGGACCACTTAAAAGACTTCAAGCAAGTCTGTCTGAACTGAACTTCACGAGCACCACCCCCCTACCGGGAGCCCGGCCCCATGCGCAATACCGGGCTCCCGGCCCCTTCTTCACAGAATGTCTGTACGGAGATTTCACTGTCAAAAATAATCCTGTAGAATTGGAAGATATTTGTTCACGGTTTTTCCAAATCCTTTATTTCAACTGGAAAGTAAAATGGCTTTCTCACAGCAAGGCGATTCATTTTCATTCAAGACATCCATAGATGACATGAAACTAGTTTACAGGATACTGCATCGCCACATCGGAGAGCACCTTGAGCTTATGGATAGTGAGTTTATGGATGAACTACAAATCGCGCTACAAAAAAAAGCTCAAAAAGAAGGAGTGGACATCGGTCATCACGGCGCATGGGATTTATGGCTGGGCAATAATGCGACAACCCCATGTGAGGAGCGTGTAAAAAAACGGAAAACATTCGATAGTTAGCTCTCGACACCGAGACGCAATTCTAATGCTTCGTGCAAAACTTCCATCACTATATCCGTAGGCATATCCACTCCTGTCCACATTTTCCAAGCAGCCGCTGCCTGATATACCAACCAACCCGTTCCGCGAACAATTTGAGCTCCAGCCCGTCTGGCTGATTTCAGAAATTCCGTATCAGGAGGAATATAGACCGCATCTGAGCAGATACAGCCGTTAGGTATAGCGTCTACGGAAATCGGGGAAGTCACCATACGTTCAGCATCTCCCCACATCCCAAGGCTTGTAGTATTCACGATAATCTCACAACCATCAGCCGCCGTATACAGATCGTCCAAGCCACCCCCTTTTGCACTCGAAGATGGAACGCTCTTTTCCACAAAATGCGCCAACTCCAAAGCTTTTTCATATGTTCGATTTCTAATTTCAAGGCGAGCCGCTCCGCACTGGGCTATTTTGACGGCAATGGCTCTCGCGGCCCCTCCTGCACCCAAAACAAGACATTTCTTTCCCTTGGGATGCTCTCCCGTCGTTTCCTCCAAAAATCGTAGCCAACCGATACCGTCCGTATTATGGCCGATAAGGCGTCCGTCTTCTTCAAAAATTATCGTGTTGACAGCACCCATCAACCGTGCATCCTCACTCAACTCATCCATGAGTTTGGCAGCAGTCACCTTATGCGGAATCGTGATAGTAAGTCCACGAAATCCCATCGCCTGGGCTCCCCGAACGGCTTCTTCCAAGTTATCCGGGCGCACTTCATAAGCAAGATAGTGATAATCCAAACCCAACACTTCAGCCGCTTTGTTATGCAGTACAGGTGATAAAATATGGCCTGCCGGATACCCAAGAACTCCCAGTGGGATTGGATTTGGCATGAATGTTCTCCTTCACTTCGTTCCAACGGGTCAGTGCAGTATTTGTAAAGAACTTGTTACTATTACAATATATCAAAGACTGGAGTTTTCGATGCCCATTCGCAATCGAGTGAACCTCACATCTCTTCAGGGGCTTGAAAGCCTATAAAGCTCAACATCATACCAAGGGCCATGCATCCAGATACACCACATATTTGAGGGCCTTATGAATGAATTCAAGGTAGCTGGGAAAAATATCCCCAGATACGATCTACCGGATAAAGCTGTTGGTACGGCTAAATTCGCAGCAGACGTCACTACTGCGCAGCCCCTTGTTGGTTTAATCCTCAGAAGCCCACTCCCACATGCGCGTATCGTTTCTATCGACACGGAAGAAGCAACGAAAATACCGGGCGTACGAAGCCTATTGACGGGCAATGATTGCCCCCCACGCCGTTTCGGTCTCGAGATCAAAGACATGTGCTGGCTGGCTCGCGATGGTTATGTCCGATACATCGGAGACCCTGTTGCGGCAGTTGCGGCAGAATCACTGGATGCGGCTCAGGCGGCGCTAGATTCCATAAAAGTTCGCTACGAGGCTCTCGAACCAGTGGTGGACCCATTGAAAGCGCGCGACGGCAAGGGTCCACTCGTTCATGAAGATTGGAAAAAAATAGGCTTAGGTCCCAATGGAGAAGGGAACGTAATCGGTCGATATGAAATGTCCATAGGCGATGTGGGTGCCGCTATGGAAAAGGCAGATCACATATTCGAGCACACATTCCAAACCCCATACGCGCATTCTGGATATATTGAACCTCATGCCTGTACGGTAGAGCCGGGGGCCGATGGAAAAATCACGATTTGGACAACAACGCAAGCACCCTTCGTCATCCGCGACCAAGTTGCAGCGGCTTTGGGGATTCCGCTGACGAAAGTAAAAGTCATCCCCACAGAAATCGGCGGTGGATTCGGAGGTAAGATTCATTCATTTGTTGAACACATCATCGCATTGCTTGCTCTCAAAAGCGGGCGCACTGTGCGCCACGAGATGACGCGTGAAGACGATCATAACGGCGTCGGTCCTAGGCAAGGATTACGAATACACTTAAAAACCGGGGTAAGTTCTGATGGCAAAATTCTAGCCCGTGAATCAGATGTCATCGTCGACCATGGCGCATATGGTCCCGGTGCTCCGACACAGGCGAGTTCACGCATTCCGATGTTCACCAGTTGCTACAACATTCCTGATTGTTCGGTGACAATGGCGAGCGTCTACACCAACGGGCCCATTTGTGGATCGGTTAGAGGACCATGTGGGCCCCAGTGCTTCTTCGCAACAGAGGTGCACCTTGACATCATTGCGCGCGGACTGGGCATCGACCCCCTTGAAATCAGGCAAAAAAATGCCATTCGAAAAGGCGACACCGGATTATTCGGCACGCAAAAAGACGACGGCATGCTTAAAGTTTTGGAAAGCATCGCCAAAGAAGGAAACTGGGGCGAGACCATCGAAACGAATATGGACTTGGAAGGCACTAGCTGGAAACTAGGTCGAGGCCTTGCCGTTAGTTTTTGGCGCGGAAGTGGCGGAGCTTCAGCATGCACGGCGCGCTTAAACGCAGACGGCAGTGTTCAACTCCTCAGCGGCGCTGTAAACCTTACGGGCGCAACAACCTCAATGTGCCAGATTGCGGCGGAAATGATGGATATCGACTTTGAGCAAGTATCTTTTGACAGCGGCGATACCGACACCGCCCCCGAGTCCATTCACGCGGCAGGCAGCATGTTGACCCGCTCGATGGGCGCCGCCGTAATCGTTGCCGTGGACGATCTAAAAGAAAAAATTCGAGTTGTTGCCGCCGAAAAACTAGAAGCCGCCCCAGACGATCTGAAAATCGATGGAGGGCGCGTTTCTTCGATATCCACGCCCGAGCGCTCCATGTCATTAAGTGAAGTAGCAAAAGCGGCGCCAGGGATTACAGGCTATATTATGGGCCAAGGGGAAACACAGGCGCCGGCTTTTTGCCCCATCTACACGGCGCAAATCGCGGAGGTGGCCGTAAATCCAGATTCGGGTGAGGTGAAAGTTTTGAGGCTGGTTTGTTCACAGGATGTGGGCTTTGCCATGAATCCGATCTCCGTCGTCGGTCAAATGGAAGGCGGGATGCTGCAGGGAATCGGTTTGGCACTTATGGAAGAACAGCCTCGAGACGAGGCCGGCAATATCTATGGAGGAACCCTTCATGAATACCTTCTGCCCACCAGTCTGGATGTTCCCGAGCTGAAAGCCGTAATGGTTGAGAACAAGGCGGATGATACGCCTTACGGCATGCGAGGCGTCGGTGAACCACCCATACTCGCTGCCCCCGCGGCCATCATGAACGCCATCGCCGATGCGGTGGGCACTCGATTCTTCGAAATTCCTGTAGGCCCACATCACATTTTCGAAGCGATCAAAAAAGAGAGCGGAACATAGAAAACAGGACATACTTCATGCAGACACAACATGGATGAACGTCTTCGGTTGTTCAGAAATTTTTCTTGTCTGTGGAATCGAAGTCTTCGATTGTTTCGACGTTCAGTTTGAAGAAGTTTGAGGAACTTCGGCTTGAATTACACGCAGAAGGTGGCCATCCAAATACCATTTCATAGCTTTTACATTTAAATCACCATTTAGAACCATTATGGCGCCACACCGCAGCCATTCGTTTCTTCTTGTTCGCCATGTCCAGATAAGCACACCCCGGTAACCGTTGAACCAAACAGGACTGAATGTCAGCTTTTCTCCCATTTGGCCAAGAAGCTCCGTACAGGCTACGGCCACAAAATCATCACCTGTCCTTCGCTCGTCTCGGACGATAAACTCTACACCCGGCGACATGAGTCCTTGCAACAGTACTTTGTCGCGAAAGCCGAGCGCCTCCACAAACCGCTCGAATACGCGCGCTGCTTTTTCTTGTTCATCGGTAGATTTAGAGAAGAGATTCTTTTCCCAGTGCTTATGAATTTGCGCTCGTTTTTTATCTGCATTATCAGCAATTTTGAAAACCTCCTGAATCGTTATTCCCATTACGGATGCCGCAATCCGGTCACCATCCTCCACCCCGTCCCTGAGCACGACGACAGCGCGCTGTTCGGGCGTCATGTATTGGAGGGGGAACAAAAACTCGAGCGCAACGCTTGGCCATACAGCATCCGCTTCTATCGACTTGGTCTCGCCATTGGTGCTCGAATCCCTCGTTTGTATCAAATCGGGAAGGTCGAATTCATTCACCTCTAACGGTTTTTTCTCTCGCAACCTAGAAAGGGCTGCTTCCGTGCATGCCGTATAGAGCCATTCAGAATGATCTTCGATATTCTCCAGGGTCGGGCCCATTTCAATGGCTCGCAACATCGTATCTTGCACGATATCATCAGCGTCCAAAATACTGCCGGTGAGCCGATAGGCGTGTTGCCGCATCAATCCCCAATATTCTTGGGTATATTTTTCAAGATCGATCATGATGAGGTTCAAGCGGTCGCAAACATCTCATGTAAATCCGAAGCCACCTGCAATGGCGCCTCGGTTTTTTCCATAACTTCATTTTCGCTCACGCCAGGAGCAATCTCGCGAAGCAAAAGGCCTTCCGGCTCCACTGTAATAAACGCGATATCGGTAATGATGACATCCACCACTCCTTTGCCAGTCAAAGGCAATGTGCATGCTTTTACAATCTTGGGTGCACCTCGCTTTGAAACATGCTCCATGGTGAGGATAACTTTTTGAGCACCCACGACGAGATCCATCGCACCTCCCATGCCGGAGATCATCCTGCCGGGTATCGCCCAGTTCGCCAGATCGCCGTTCCCGGCGACTTCCATTGCACCTAATATGGTAACATCTATATGCCCGCCCCTGACCATGGAAAACGACATGGCGCTATCGAAATATGAACCACCCGGCAGTAGCGTCACGGTTTCTTTGCTGGCATTCAGTAGGTCGGGATCTTCATCTCCTTCGTATGGAAATGGTCCAATACCCAACACACCGTTCTCCGAATGTATGGTGACGCCATATTCCTGCGGTATGTAATTGCTCACCAAAGTAGGTATTCCAAGCCCGAGATTGACATAACCCCCTCGAGGCACTTCCATGGCTGCGCGCCTGGCAATATCATGTCTGCTTAAAGGCAATTCAACTCCCCCCAAGACCGTCTCGGGGCCGATTCGTCATAATCTCGATGGGTTTTTCAACATCTTCACCCAAAACCACACACTGCACAAAAATCCCGGGCGTATGCACATTTTCCGGGACGATATCACCTACTGGAACAATTTCTTCTACTTCTGCGATCGTTACCTCGGCGGCAGTGGCCATGGTGGGATTAAAATTCTGCGCGCTCATCCTGTATATCAGATTCCCACGCTCGTCTCCCTTCCAGGCCTTGACGAAAGCATAATCCGCTCGAATGGGTTCTTCAAAAATGTATTCCAGCCCCTCAATGATTCTCGTCTCTTTTCCGTCAGCCACGACACTGCCTGATCCCGTTGGCGTCAAGCAACCACCAATGCCGGCCCCGCCCGCTCGAATTCGCCCCGTGAATGTTCATTGAGACGAGA
>WTGD01000199.1 GCA_011523725.1 Nitrospinota bacterium | reverse complement strand
ATACAATCGGGCGGACACGCAGGTCCGCCCCTACAAAACCATCACCTTTGAAAACCCTCCTCCTCAGGGGGACTATTTCAACAACCCCATGCGCTCTGTTCGCAGGATGAAAAACCGCCTTGCGCCTGTTGACAAGGGGGCGTGGGGGCTGGTAGTGGTCATACCATCTGACCAGGAAGTTTTCGGGTTGATAAAACAATGAAATTCCCCGCGCGGTTTTACCTCTTTGCTCGGGATGGCTTGCGTCCCCGGGAGGCGGTTTCTTGCTCAAGCCGGTGAGAAAAACGAGGCTTTACGAAGACGTGGTGGAGCAGATCCAGCAGCTCATCCGCAAGCGCAAGCTCGCGCCCGGCGACAGGCTGCCGTCTGAGCGCGAACTCGCGGCGACGCTCGGCATCGGCCGGCCTTCGGTGCGCGAAGCCCTGCGCGCCCTCGGCACCACGGGTCTCATCGAGGTGAGGAGCGGGCAGGGCGCGTTCTTGAGAAACCTCACGGTGGATCCTTACCTCGCCACGGTGCGCGAGAGCCTGGCGTTTCTGCTCGACGTGAAGGAAGACACCCTGCTCGAACTCTGGGAGGTGCGCCAGGGACTCGAAGAGCAGATCGCGCGCCTCACGGCCGAGCGCAGGACCGAAGGGCAGATAGAACGCCTGCGCGGCCACACCGAGGAGATGCGAAAGCGCATCGACAGGCCCGAAGCCTTCGTGCGCGCGGGCGTCGCCTGGCACCGCGCGCTGTGCGAGGCGGCGGAGAACGCCGTCTTGCGGACGGTGTGGGAGGCCATTGCGGGTCTCATCGAGAAGAGCCAGCGCAAGATCATCGGAACGCCCGGCCAGCCGGACGAGGCGCTGCGCCAGCACGAGAAGCTGCTTGCGGCGGTCGAGGCGGGCGAGCCGGAAAGCGCCGCGCTCGCCATGCGCGAGCACATGGCGGCCGAGGGCGTGCGTCTCAAGGAGGCGCTGGCCGTATCGCGAAACGGAGGAGCAATGCGCGTCTGAGGAAGAGCGGGCGCGCTTCATGGTTGTTGGATTTGTCGGACGTTTTTTTGACCGTTTTTTTTTTGAACGCTTCACCCCTTTTTCCGCATAGGAGGAACTTTCATGGTGGAAATGAGCAAACAAGGCATGCCGATGGACTTCTTGCAGAAAGAGCATTACCAGTCCCCCCGGCGCGTCTTCAGCCAGACGGGCAGTGACTGGCAGCGCCGCGTCGACTTCGACCAGATGCGCAAGGACAGGCTCGCCCGCGCCAAGGCGATGATGGAAAAGCACGACATGGACGCCATCATCATGTACAAGGGCGAGAACATCCGCTACACCGCGTCGGTCTTCCAGGGCAACTGGAAGAACAACATCTTCATCCGCTACGCCGTGCTCTGCCGCGGCGCGGACACCCCGGTGCTCTTCGAGACGGCGGGTTCCGACTATGAGTGCGCCAAGATCGACGCGCCCTGGCTGGAGGGCAACATCCGCCCCGCCATCACCTGGAAGTGGTCCGAGACCGCCGAGCAGATGATGGTGAACCGCATGGCGGATTCGGTCATCGACGTTCTCAAGGAGAACAACATCCCGCTCAACGGGCGGATCGGCATCGACATCATGGACATGCAGGCCTATAGCGCCTTCACCGAGAAGGGCGTGAACCTGGTGAACGCGTGGCCGGCGATGAGCGAGGCGCGCGTCATCAAGACGCCCGAGGAGATCGAGTGCCTCAAAATCAGCTCCACCATCGGCGACACCTGCATGTGGAAGATCAGGAACGAGTGGCTCAAGCCCGGCATCCGCGAGTGCGACCTCACCGCGTGGGTGAACAACCTGCTCTATGAGGAAGGCTTCGACTTCGTCTACGACATCATCGTCGCTTCGGGCGGCAACACCAGCCCCTACCGCCGCTGGCACACGGATAAGATGATCAGGGACGGCGACCTCGTCGTGGTCGACATCAACGCCATCGGCCCGGGCGGTTACTTCGTCGACTACGTGCGCTGCTTCAAGTGCGGCGGCGGCTGGACGAAGAAGGAAAAAGAACTCTACCGGGAGGTCTACGACACGATGTATGCGGGCATGACCCAGCTCGTGCCGGGCAAGACCTCCAAGGACGTGGCCGAGCAGTTCCCCGTCTACGCCGATGACCGCTACGGCACGGTGACGCTCCAGCAGTTCGCGCACTCCATCGGCCTGGACTTGTATGAGGGCATGTGGATCAGCCGCGCCTACAGCCTCGATTACCCGGTGGAGATCAAGGAGAACATGTACTTCGCCATCGAGACGTTCGCCGGACACCCGGGGCTTCCCCAGACGGTGCGCCTGGAAGAGAACGTGCTCGTCGGCCCCGACGGCCCCGTCGTCTTCACGGGCTCCTCGCACTACGACGAGTGCATCGAGGATTCGCCCTACTTCGATTTCTCGGCGAAGTCGCGCGGCGAGCCCCGCTTCGAGCTGCCCGAGTAACGCTTACAAGCCTCCCGTCCGTGTCCCCGCCGCCTGGGGCGCGGGCGGGAGCGTCTTTCAAATTCGCGATGCAGGGAAATCGCCTCCCGAAAAGGCGAATAGGAGAATCATGAGATGAGCGAACCCTGGAACACCGATATGTGGTTCACCAGCCCGTGGAACTTTGAGGGCGAGGTAACCTCCAATATCAAGTTCGACCCCAACCCCAAGATCCACGACGTGACGCTCCGCGACGGCGAGCAGCAGGCGGGCGTCATGTTCAACAAGGACGAGAAGATCCGGATCGCCGAAGCCCTCGCCGAGACGGGTGTGCACCGCATCGAGGCGGGCATGCCCGTGGTCTCGCCGTCTGACGAGGCGGCGATCCGCGAGATCGTGAAGCGCCTCGAAGGCTCGGACACGGAAGTCTTCAGCTTCGCGCGCTGCATGGCGGACGACGTGAAGCGCTCCGCCGACACGGGCGTCAAGGGCGTGGTGATGGAAGTGCCGAGCTCCACGCACATGATCGAGCGCGCCTACAAGTGGGAGCTCGACAAGGCCATCGACACCTCCGTCAAGGCCACGCAGGTGGCGAAGGAATGCGGCCTCTACACCGTGTTCTTCCCCATCGATTTCTCCCGCGCCCCGCTCGACTGGGTGCTCGGCCTGCTCAAGAAGGTGGCGACCGAGGGCCACATGGATGCGCTCGCCATCGTGGACACGTTCGGCGTGCTGAGCCCGCACACCGTGCCCTACGTCATCAAGAAGATGCGCGAAGTCTTCCCGGACGAGCCTTTCGAGCCCCACTTCCACGACGACTACGGGATGGGCGTCGCCAACACGCTGATGGCGATGGCCGAGGGCTGCCAGGTGGCGCAGACCTCCGTGAGCGGCATCGGCGAGCGCGCGGGCAACGCGGCGTATGAGGAACTCGCGCTTGCCATGCTCACCATGTACGACGTGGATATGGGTCTCAAGACCGAGAAATTCACCGAGGTCTCACGCCTCGTGCAGGAGTGCGGGCGCATCCGCCTGGCGCCCAACCGCTGCGTGGTGGGCGATAATCTCTACGACATCGAGAGCGGCATCATCGTGAGCTGGCTCAAGAACTGTGAGAAGGACTTCCCGACCGAACTCGTGCCCTTCCGCGCCGGCCTCGTCGGCCAGAGCGAACCCGAGCCCGTCATCGGCAAGGGGAGCGGCATCGACTCCATCAACCTCTTCCTGGAGCAGCTGGGTATCACGGCGTCCGAGGAAGAGAAAATGGCGCTCCTGATGGACGTCAAGGAGAAATCCCTGAGCCTCCATCGCCTGCTCACGATGGACGAGTTCAAGGAACTGGCGGGAGCGAAGTAGGTTTCATTTCGTAGCAGCGGGTTGGTGTTTGGCCCGCGCACGGCAGAAACAAAATGAAAGGGCGGCTCGATCCGGGCCGCCCTTTTGTTGTGCACACTCCCGTCGGGAATCAAGAAACCCCTACGAGGCGGTGCGGTTTTGCTCGTCATTCCGGCTTTTGCCGGAATGACGGGGGTAGTCGATTCCGAACGATGAGGGGTTGTTGAAAAAGCCCGATGCGATCGCGTTTGACGCGTAGGGTATGGCGAATGGAGTTGATTTTGTAGGTCGGACATATATGTCCGACATATATGCGACCCGACCGATTCGCGGCATGTGGGCCGCATATATGCGGCCCCTACACACCCTTCGGCAAGGCGGTTTCCTGTCGCCGTCATACTGGTATTGCAGGGTTTTGCAACAACCCCTGTTCGCGCGTTTTCCGGGCGATGGACTTATAATTCCGGCTTCTTTATCATTTCCCCATCGAACAGATTCCGACTCCCCGCACCGGAGGATTCCCCATGACGGATTGGAAGAAAAAGCTCGGCTTCATCGTTCCATCCTGGAACACGGTGATGGAGTACGAGTGCCAGCGCATGGCGCCTGCGGGCGTATCGGTCCACTTCACCCGCATCGCCCACACGGACGATGAGGAGGAAACCCTCCTGCACATGATCGAGGTGGTGCCCGAACTCGCCGACCTGCTCGGCCATGCGAGTCTCGACGCCATCTGCTTCGGCTGCACCGGTGGCAGCTTCGTGCGCCCCGGCATGGATGAGGACATCATCGCGGTCATCGAGGAGCGGACGGGCATTCCCGCCACGACGACCTCCACCGCCCTCACCGAGGCCATGCGCGAGATGGGCGTCGCCAAAGTGGCGCTCGCCTCGCCCTATCCGCAGTGGCTGAACGACAGGCTCACGACCTTCCTCAAGGACAAGGGAATCGAGGTGGTGGCCGAGCGGGGCCAGAACGTCGAGTGCCCCGCCTTCCTGCCGCCCGAGAACTCAGAAGCCCTGGCGCGCGAGGTGGACTGCGCGGAAGCTGACGGCATCTTCATCAGCTGCACGAACTTCCGCTCGCTCGAATCGGTCGACGTCCTCGAAGCGGCACTCGGAAAGCCCGTGCTCACGAGCAACACCACCGCCATGTGGCACACGCTCAGAAAGGCGGGATTCGAGGGAGAAGCCTCCCAAGGCGGCGCGCTTTTGCGCGAACACCTGGCGCCTGCCCGCCGCGCGTAGGATTTCTCGTGAATGACAGGAGCCGCCGCGGCCAGGGGTGGGTGACGGAGGAGTTCTACAAGGTACACGACGTCTACGCCTTCCGCTCGGTGATGTACGTGGAGTGGGGCTTCCGGCCCGCCGACGTGAGGAGAACCACCGAGCGCATCAAGATTCCGGGCCAGGTGCCCAAGGAGTGGGCGCGCACCGCCGCCCAGGAAGAGGCGCTCGCCAGAGAGGCCGAAGCCGCCGGCCACAGGGAGTCGGCGGCCGAGTTCTATCACCGCGCGGCGCTCTATTACGGCCCCGCCTGCGGCGTCATCCACAAGAACACGCCGCAAAAGCTCGAACTCTACGCGAAGATGATCGCCTGCTATGAGAAGTTTATCGAGCTTTTCGATGAAGCCCCCGTCGAGCGCGTGGAGATTCCCTTCGAGAACGGAAAAACGATTCCGGGCATCCTGCAGACGGTGCCGGGGGTGGAGCGTGCGCCTTGCGTCATCATCGTGCCGGGGATGGACACCATCAAGGAGTTTCTCCCCAATCCCTATCACAACCACTTCCGGCGGCGCGGCCTCGCCACGCTCAGCATCGACGGCCCCGGCCAGGGGGAGAGCAACACGCGCGAGACCTGGGTGACGCTGGACAACTTCGAGCGCGCGGGCGCTGCGGCCATCGACTATCTCGAATCCCGCCCCGAGGTGGACGCCGGTAAAGTCGGCCTCTACGGCTGGAGCATGGGCAGCTACTGGGGGCCGCGCGTAGCGGCGCACGATTCGCGTCTCAAGGCCTGCGTGGGCGCGATGGGCGTCTATCTCCAGAAAGACTCCATCTTCAAGCATGGGAAGCCCGCCTACCGCGCGAACTACCAGTACATGTCCAACATCCATGACGAGGATGAGTTCGACGCCATGGCCGAGCAGATGACGCTGGAGCATATCGCCGGCGACATCAAGTGTCCCACTCTCCTGGCGATGGGCGAGTTCGACGAGTTGTGCCCGCTGGAGGACGCCGAGCGGCTCTTCGATCTCCTGGGCGGCCCCAGGGAGCTTTGGGTGTATGAGAACGAAGCCCATACGATGGGCGGGCGCCTGCCCGATTTCTACCTCATGGTGGCCGACTGGCTACGCGACGCCATAGAGGGCCGCTTCGACCCCGACCACGCCGTGCGCCGCTTCTTCGAGGCGCGGTGAGGGGAGGAACCTGCCGGCAAGATGGGAACGCAAGCCGTCATTCCGGCGCACGCTGGAATCCAGGCGGGCGACAACGGGTGGCCCGTATTTTTGGAGAGGCGCTTTTGACCTGTAGGGACAGGCCCCCGTGCCTGTCCTGCTGGGGGACAACCACGGGGGGTTGTCCCTACAGGAGGACGGCCATGGGTAGTCGAACAATAACGAAAGGGGCGTCCGCCTGCACGGATTCCGCCCGCCTGAACGAGTCATCCCCAAATCTCATTTCCCTTTTGTTCCCAACCGTGCTTTTCCATATCGGCGCGATGCCGTATTCTTGGGCCTTGGTAATTCTAATTTCCCTGAAATCTATTTCATGAACCGACGGAGAAATTCATGAAAGCGGCTTTGCTTGAAAAAACGCGCGTGATGAGCGTGGGCGATCAGCCCGACCCCGGCCTGCCCGCCGACCACGCGCTGGTGCGGGTGGCGACTTCGGCCATCTGCGGCACGGACGTATCCATCTGGGCGGGGAAGATGCCCGCGCGCATCCCCCTCATTCCCGGCCACGAGTGCACGGGCACGGTAGAGCAGGTGGGCGAGAGCGTCACGCGGCTCAAAGTCGGCGACCGGGTGGTGCTCAATCCGCTTTCCAGTTGCGGAACGTGTTTCTACTGCGTGCGCGGACTGACGAACATCTGCCTGCACGGCGGATTGAGAGGCCGCGAGGTGCCGGGCACATTCGCCGAGTACATCGCCGTGCGCGAGACCGAAGCCTTCGCCTTCCCGGAACATGTGAGCTTCGCCGCGGCGACGAACTTCGTGGGTCTCTACACGGTCGTATACAGCCAGAGAAAGGCGCCCTACATCGGGGGCGCGCGCGTGGCCGTCCTGGGCCAGGGGAGCAGCGGCCTGCTTCATACGCAGCTGGCGAAAGTCTCGGGCGCTTCGTCCGTCATCGCCGTCACGAGGAGCAAGTGGAAGCTCGAGGTGGCGAAAGAGATGGGTGCTGATGAAATCGTGCCCGCGGGCGAGGTGGACCCCGTCGAGGCCGTGCGCGATCTCACCGACGGCCTGGGGGCGGACATCGTCATCGAGACGGCGGGCGCCGCCGAGACCATGGTGCAGGCCTACGACATGGTGCGCCCCGGCGGCGCGATTCTCCAGTTCGGCATCGGGCCGGCTGCGGTCGACGGGGTGCCGGGCCAGGCCTATTACTTCAAGGATCTCACCGTCATCGGCTCGCGCGCGGGCCTTCCGGAGGATTTCGAGAGCGCCATCCGCCTGGTGGCGACCGGGCAGATCGACCTGGAACCCCTCGTCACCCACCACTTCGCGCTCGACGACATCCAGACGGGCTTCGAGTTCGTCGACGCAGGGGGTGACGGCGGCACGCTCCGGGCGGTGATCGATATCGCGAACTGACGCCCGCCGACGCGCGCGGGTTTTTCTCCGGCAAAAGAGGAGGTCGTCATGGCTTTTGAGCACCCATTCATCCGCATCGCCAATGTGACGCCCGAGAAACTCGACGAGAAAGAGGGCTGGAACGTCTCCGATTTCAGGGTCGTCGTGAGCGGGAAGGAAGGATCTTCTTCCATCATGTACCACGCCACCCTGGCCCCCGGCGAGCGCATCCACAAGCACCGCTACGAGAACTGCCAGATGCAGTATTACGTCGTGAGCGGCCACGGCCTGGCGGGCGCGGGGGAGGATCGCGCCGAGGTGCACGCGGGCCACTTCCACCTGATCCCCAAGGGCGTGGAGCACTGGCTCGTGAACCTGGGCCGGCACGACCCGCTCGTCATCATCGGGTTCTACGACCGCGTTCCCTATTTCAAGGATACGGGCCGCATATACCTCGGCGATATCACCGAGGCCGACATCACCGCCCCGCGCACGCTCAATGCCGCCGCTCTCAAGCATCCCCTCGTGCACAACGACGAGGTTCCCCACGTCAAGGTGTCGCATGAGGAGGGCTGGACGCAGGATTACTTCAACGAACCGCTCAACCGCAGCGTCGGCGCGGGTTCGTGCTGGATGCAGGGCTACTTCGGCCCCCACACCATTCACATGAAGCACCGCCACAACAACTGCGAGGAGATTTGCTACATCCTGAAGGGCCGCGGCCTGGCGGGCATCGGGAACGATCGCGGGGAAGTGTTCGCAGGCGACGTGAACTACATCCCCGCCGCTACGGAGCACTGGCTCGCGAACATCGACGACACCGAAGACCTTTCGGCGCCCGGCTGGTACATCGGCGTGGGCGGGCTGGATGAGAGCGGCTTCGAGTACCTGGGGCCGGTGACCGAAGAGGACCTGAAACAGCGGACGGGCGCTATCGAATAGGCTCCGCGATCCGTCCTGTTTTGAGAAGAACAACCATTCTGTGAGGAACATTTTATGCCGCTTCAATACCCCCTGGTACACATCGACGACGTAACGCCCGAGAAGATGGAGGAAAAGGAAGGCTGGGCGATTTCGGAGTTCCGCCTGCCCATCACCGGCGCGCACGGGAGCTCGACGACGGCCTTTCACTCCATCTTCCGGCCCGGCTCCACGCACGCGAAGCACTCACATTCCGAGTGCGAGGAAATCGCGGTGTATCTCAAGGGAAACGGCGTGGTCGGCCAGGGGGATCAACGCGCCGAGGTGCGCGAGGGCCACTGCCGCCTCATGCCCCAAGGGTCGACGCATTTCTTCTACAACGAGACGAAGGACGAAGAGGCGATGGTGGTCGGTTTCTACCTCGGCGCGCCGAGCGTGGCGGGCACGGGCTATGGGTTTCACGGCGACGTGACGCAGGCCGACCTCGACATGCCGCGCGAGGGAATCACCGACGGCATCCTGGTGCACCTGGACGACGTAAGACCTGAGAACATGAACGAGGGGGAAGGCTGGTCGATCACCGATTTCAGGCTCCCCATCGGGCGGCACAACGGCAGCGATACGACGCTGTTCCGCGCGCGCTTTTTCCCGGGCGCGGTGCACAAGAAGCACAGGCACGACAACTGCGAGGAGATCTACTACATCATTAGCGGCCACGGCCTGGCGGGGGCGGGTCCGGACCGCGTGGAGGTGCGCGGCGGACACTTCCACTACATCCCGAAAGGGGTGGAGCACTGGCTCCACAACCTGAGCGATACCGAGCCCATCGAGGCGGTGGGCATCTACATCGGCAGCGGGAGCGTGGCGGAGACGGGCTACGTCTACATGGGTGACGTGACCGAAGAGGACATCAGGGCGCGCACCCCTCTCTAGCGTTTTCTCGCATTCGAGACTCGAAGACAGCGGGCATCCGTTTATTCCTTTTGCCTTTCAGTCGCGCCGTGTTATGCTTGAAAGGCGTATGGGAATAGTCATCATTCCTGGATAAAAAATATTGGAGCAAAGCCATGAAGATAACCGAGGCGGCGGCGGATAAAGTCAAGGAAATCATGGAGCAAAACGGCGGCGGTTTCGCCGGAATCCTGATCAGCTTCGAGGGCGGCTACAAGCTCGACCTGGTGCGGGACGAGGATGCGGATCAGTACATCCGCGTGGAGAATCCCCTGCTGGGCGTCTTCGCGTCTCCCGAGCACGTCGATAGAGCGGAAAAGGCCCAGATCGAGTTCGTCACCGAAGGCCCCACGAGCGGGTTCAAGGTGACGCGCGAGATGACCGACGGCGACACGTCCCTCCTCGATCAGATTCAGGAGATCATCGATACTGGTGAGCTCCATCAAGTCACTGCTCTTGGTA
>WTGD01000098.1 GCA_011523725.1 Nitrospinota bacterium | reverse complement strand
GATATAGGTTTCTCCAGTTCTCATTACCATATATTCTAGTTAATCGAGCAGCCCACTTCGGCTCGACATCCTCCGGCATTCTTGATTTCGGCAACATCCGCGCAATCGCGGAAACGGGAAAAAGAATCCAGGTATCCAGCGCCTTGAAGTTGGCTATCTTTTCGATAGTCGACCATTCGACTTCCGTGGAGAACGGATCCAGAAAGAGAACACCGCGCCATCTACCCCAATCTTCTGTTAGATTGCGTAAAAAGTGATTTGCTTCGGAGTTTATTACCTGGATGCCTCTATCAGGATGTGAATCTCGCAGGGATTTCAATTCTTCAAATCGAACAGGGTCTTTTTCTACAAAGATCAACTTATCGAAAGGTTTGTCTGTAATCCTGATGGCGCGTTCTGCCGAGCCACGTATAAAATCGCGCTTATCAGCTTCACCATCATGTTGCGGAAGTTCTATCAGGCCCGTACCCGCGAAAGCATCAATGTACATTAGTTTGAATGGTCGTGTTTTGGATGGTTGATTCTTTAATGCCGTTGTATAGGCGTTGAGATAGCTTTCCAGAATATCAAGTTTTTCTAGTGTCCATGTGCCGCCAAACTCTGGTGATTGTTTCTCATCACTAATAGTCATTACTTGCTCCGGATGAAATACAGATATTGAATATGGCGATTTTTAGTTAAGCAAAAATATTACGAAAGTTAGTGTCAATCGTCAACGTATCAGGTTGTTTAAACACAAAACTCAAAATATCCACCAGCAATAACATCTGTACACAATCTAAAGTAGCCATTGGACTTCAGTTGGTAGTTCCCCTCCATTCAACATGGGCGCGGAACCTTAGACTAATGGGCGCGTTTTTGTTTCTTGGAACAGGTTATTCAGAACAAGAAATATGGCGGCGTATGACGTGGCAGTAATCGGCAGGGGATTCTGCGACTTGGGGAGGATCAGAGCGAGGTCAAGGAATTGCCATCATATTGAGGGGTGCCGTCGCTTCCTCACGGGCATATCGAGTTCTGTCAACTTCAGGATTTAGGTAGGCACATAGTGAAAACGCCAAGAGATATTGGCGGTTCACCAATATTTTCAATCGAGAAATTTCCGAGACCGAATTTCTCACAACCTATCGCATATGCATCACCGCTATCGTTATATATCTCCACAACTTCCCCGTCATGGAGCAATGCCGCCCTTCCGAAGTGTTCGGCTTCCATTTCTTCCTTGATGGCGTTGTAAGCAGCTCGGTTCTTGTCGAGCTGTGAGTTCATCTTCCTGCCCCCCAGCAAGTAGGCAAATATCAACCAGTAAGGAACTGAAAATCATGGCTCATATTGAGCCTGATGTTAAGTCTGTATACTTGGATGGCTGCCCCACCCGTAAGTGGCAGGAGTAAATTTCTGCCGGAATTATCCGCATCCGCCCCCGCTCTCCTCAACCGATCTTGAAGCGCCAGCGCGCAGCGAGGCCGCTCAGCAGCAGCAGGACAAGACTCAGGAACGATTGAAGCGTGGCCGCGATGATGAGGGGCAGGGATAGGAGGCTTGTAGGAGGAATTTTCCCAAAAATTCCATCAGGAAATGAAGAGGTGAATACGCCGAACGGGCGGACGATTTGCTTGATGCTGAAACGAAGAGACTGCGGAAGAATACTTGCGGCATCCAAGTTAAGTAATACTTTGAAGTAAGCTGCGTAAATTAAGGCGAAGAACAGAAAGAAAAATGCCAGCCAGGCCAACGGCAAGAAAATCCTCTGGCCATAATCGGAGGTCGCCTCATAAAGCCAGGAGATGAACTTCAAGAATTTCCTTTTTTCTTCACTACGCCTGCATTTCATCTCAAGAGCGTAAAAAACCAACTGCTCCTGCCGCGCCCTTTTTTCTTCCATGTCCTGTTTCAGCGTTCGATACGCCATGGCCGACCCGGGTGAGCTTGTGTCCAGAAATCTGGCATCCGCGAAATCCGTTTCCTGATGAAGACTGCAGTTATGAAAGCGGGGTGCTTTGTGAAAAAAGCATTCACGAAAATTTGTTGATTGCTGAAATTTTCGATTGTTGAAATTTGCATTGTCCAGAAATTTCGCGCCGTCAAAATAGACCTCATCTTGGAAAGCATCAATTTCTGTGTTGTTTCCAGAAGATGTGAAATCCGCATGCCCTCTGAATTGAGCAGCAATAAATCTGGCCCATAATTTGAATTGGGAGTCTTTAAATCTTGCATTCTCATTAAATTTGGCATTCTGAAAGTTCGCAGCCCCATTGAATTGAGTATTTTGGAAATCTGCTATTCGGTTAAATTCAGTTTTTCTGAATAAAGTCCCACTTATACTAAATGTGGAATTTGTGAAGTAGGCTTTCTTATTAAATCGGGCGTTACGGAAATCAGACTGCCCTCTACTAAATTGGACATATTGGAAGCGGGCATTGCCCTTGAACTGGGCATTACGGAATCTTACGATATGATTGAAGTTGGCATCCCGGAAACTGACGGCTTCGTTGAATTGGGCTCCTAGGAAACTTGTATTTCCATTGAATTCAGTTCTTGGGAAGAAAGCATCTTCTTTGAATTCAACTCCTCGGAAACTGGTATTTCTAATAAATCTCGAGTCTTGAAATGTAGTGCTCTGATAGAATAGAGCATCTCGGAAACTTGCATCTCCATCAAATCGTGTTTTTATGCAGAAAACTTTCTCACTGAATTCTGTATCTCGGAAGTCAGCAAACGAACCACTAAATTTAGCCTCCTCGAAGTTAGCCTCCCCACCGAATTGTGTATTACGGAACCTAGTAAACTCACCAATGAATGAAGTATTCTTGAAGTCGGCTCTCCCCTCGAAGCGAGCATGAGAAAAGTCAACTTCGGGAAATTCTACGTCTTGAAAATCTGCATCGCCAGGAAAAACAACTCCACTTAAATCTAGTTTTTCCTGCTTCGCTAGTGCGTCTTCACGAAGTTCCAAAATTTTCTCGTGAATCGATTTTCGATATATGTCTGGCCAATCTCCTTTTTCAGTGGGATGACCATCCTTGTCATAACTTGGCGCATGGAAGGGACACCACCATTTACCGTCCGCAAGTACAGAGAGATGTAGCACATTCTTTATATGCTCTATATGCTCGAACTGACATTTGGAATTGCCATTTTCACTATATGCGCACTTCATCGAGATTTTCCTTCTTAGGGTTTCTGCGACGCGGCTACGGATGCTGGCGCATTACAAACCAAGATCCTCGAACAACTCCTCGGCGCTGTCGAAGCGCTCCCCCTTGCCCTCATCCAACTCCTTCATCGCCTTGCGGGTGGCGGGGTTCGGCGCGCGGACGACGAAGGGGAGCCTTCGCTCCTCCGCCACGCGCATCATGAGCAGGCGAATCGCATCGGAAACCGAAAGGCCCATGGCGTTCAGCGCCTCGGCGGCGCGGGCCTTGGTTTCGCTGTCAATTCGGGCGCGCACGACAGTATCGGTTGGCATCGGGTTTCCTCCTCTCGTGTAGCCTCATTGTAGCTACAATATCTTGTCCCCCTTGTCAAGGATGATTGCGGGCGATTTAGTGCGATCCCTCCCCCCCATTTGGCATCGGCGCGGAACCTTGGTCTAATGGGCGCGGCTTTTGGTTCCTGATTCGCCTTATCCAAAGGAGGAAGCATGGCGGCGTATGACGTGGCGGTGATCGGAGGCGGCCCCGCGGGCTACGTGGCAGGCGTGCGCGTCGCCCAGAGCGGGGGAAGCTGCGTGGTCATCGAGCGCGGCGAGCTGGGCGGCACCTGCCTGAACTGGGGCTGCATCCCCAGCAAGAGCCTCATCGCCGCAGCCGAAGTCTTCAGGAACATCAAGAACGCGGACGCCTACGGCATCGAGGTTACCGGCGAGGTGCGCGCCGACCTCGCCGCCATGGTGGAGCGCAAGGACAAGATAGTCGCCGGCCTCGTGCGGGGAATCGGCGGTCTGTTCAAGGCCCACGGGGTGGACCACATGGCGGGCGACGCCGAGATTCTGGAGATGGGCAAGGTTTCGGTTCGAGGAAAAAACGGGGACCACGAAATCGTCGAAGCCGATAAGATCATCATCGCCACGGGTTCCCGGCCCGCGCAGATTCCCGCCTTTCCCATCGACGGCCAGCAAATCATCTCCTCCGAACAGGCCGTGCACTTGAAAAAACTGCCAGAGAGGGTGCTCATCGTCGGCGCGGGGGTCATCGGCTGTGAGTTCGCGTGTCTCTATAGAGAGTTGGGCGCTGCGGTCACGATGGTGGAACTGCTGGATCGCGTCCTGCCGCTGGGGGATGAGGACGTCTCGAAACTCATGGCGCGCGAGCTCAGAAAGCAGAAGATCAAGGTGCGCCTGGGCGAGGAGATAACGAGCGTTTCTCCAGACGGGGAGGAGATGGTCGCAGGCTTCGAGGGTTCCGACGAAGAAGAACGCGCGGACCTGGTGCTCGTCTCCGTGGGCCGGACGATGAACACCGACGGCCTGGGGCTCGAGCGAATCGGCGTCGAGCTTGGGACCCACGGCGAGATCAAGGTGAACGATTTGATGGAGACGAACGTGGCCGGCGTCTATGCGGCGGGCGACGTGGTGGGCGAGCCCATGCTCGCGCACGTGGCCTCTGCGGAAGGAGTTGCCGCCGCGGAAAACGCCATGGGCGCCGAGATACGGATGGATTACCGCGCGATTCCGGCGGGCATCTTCACGCATCCCGAGATCGGCGTCGTCGGCATGGCCGAGCACGAGGCGGAGAAGGCGGGACACGCGGTGCGCGTGGGCAAGTTCTCCGTCCGCACGCTCGGCAAGGCGCAGGCCGAACGCGCGCTCGAGGGGGAGGTGAAGGTCATCGCCGATGCTGCTGATGACGCCATTCTGGGCGTTCACATCGTGGGCGCGCACGCCGCCGACATCGTGCACGAGGCCGCCGTCGCCATGCAGCACCGCGTCACCGCCTCGGAAATGGCGAGCACCATTCACTCCCACCCCACGCTCTCGGAAGCCGTGATGGAGGCGGCATTGGACGTCCACGGCGAAGCCATCCACGCGCCGCCGAAGAAACGTTCGTAACGGTTGTTGACCCTCCCCCCAAACGAGGGTGTTCACCGTCATTCCGGTTTCGGTTCCGGCTCAGGAGGGGGGCTGCGAAATCTTGTAGGGACAGGTCGCGACCTGTCCCTACGGGCTATTGAACAGCATTGCCAACCAACGAAAGAGAAGAATCACTCCCCCCTTGAGGGTCGGCCTTTCCTCCTCGGGAAGGCCGACAACGAGACAAGGGCGAAGCCCGCAGGTGAGTTGGTGGGGGGTATAATTCGGAATGGCGTTAAAACACGATTCACCCCCCACCGCATCAGCCTTCGCAAAAACCGCTCGGCTTCTGTCGGGCTTCCCCCTCGGGAAGCCCGACCCCCTCAAGGGGGGAGTGAACTTCAAAATCGTGCGCGCAACCTAAAATCGCTTAACGGAACATTTCCAACAGCCCCCAAAGGCCACGTCGAAACAGCCTTGCGGATCTCAGGATAACTAATACGGCACGTCGATGAGCATTCCCTCGCCCGAGCGCATGTCTTCTTCGAGCAACTCGCGCATCGCCTTCGTCACGGGGCCTGGTTTTCCATCCCCGATGACCTGATCGTCCCACTGCGTGACGGGGGCGACGTATATCGAGCTTCCGATGAGCATCATCTCGGCGGACGCCTTGGCCTCGGCCACCGGGATGTCGTCCACTACCACGTCTTTGATGACCCCTTGGTCCACCAGGCGGCTCGCGAGTTCGAGCAGGCGCTTCACGGTGCAGCCGGAGAGGATGTTCTCGAATCTGGGATGCCGCAGCACGCCGCCTGCCGTCACGAAGGCGCAGTTCATGTTCGAGCCCTCGCCCACGTTCCCTGCCTCGTCCACGAAGATGCCATTGTCCAAGCCGTGTTCCTTCGCCTCCATCTGCATCAGCGTGTTGGGCAGGTAGTTCGTGCTCTTGGTGACCGCGTATAGCGGCGGCTTGATGGGATAGGTGGTCGTCATCACGCGCATCCCTTCCGCGTAGTAGCGCTCGGGATAGTCCAGGCCGCCGAAGATCATCACGAAAAAGGCGGGCTTGGCGTCCCCTGCCGGGATGAGCCCCAGGTTGCCGGTTCCCGAGGAGGCCCAGTAGCGGATCGAGCCCTCACGGCGGCCGGAGAGCGCGCTCGTGCGGATCACGATCTCGCGCATCTCCTCGCGGCTCGGCAGTTCGAGCTTGGAAGCCTCCGCCGATCGGATGAAGCGGTCCAGGTGGTTTTCGAGATCATAGATCTTTCCCTCGATGATGGCCGCCGTGTCGAAGATGCCGTGGCCGCGGTGGACCATGTGGTCGTCGAAGGGGATGACCATGAGGGCGGGGTCCGTCACCACGCCGCCCAGGTGGCTCGAATAAAACGCCGAATAATCGACCTCCTGCGCCTGGCGCAGGTTCTTGAGACTATCGAGTACGTCCTCTCTCGTGAGGACGCCGATGCTTTCCGCCATGGTTTTCTCCTTTGCGCCTGTGCGCAGGATTCGGGATTCCGGGGAATCATCCCGGTGGATGACGCCGCATTGTTTCGGTTTCACCCGCATGATGCCGCGTGGGTGATTTTCGGGCAAGGGCCTGCTACATTGTCGACCCGAAAGAGCGGGCCTAAGGAGTGAACCGGAGGCGGCGGGGCGATTCGCCGCGGAGGCTTGGTTGATGCAGGACAACGGTTTCTTGAACGACGAGCAGAAGATGGTGCGCGAGATGGTGCGCGATTTCTGTGAGCGTGAGATCGCCCCGGTGGCGGCGGAGATAGACGAAGGCCGCTTCCCGGCGGAGGTCGTGAAGAGCATGGGGGAACTCGGGCTGATGGGGCTCACGGTGCCGGATTCCTACGGCGGAGGCGGAGCGGACCCCGTCTCGATGGCGCTGGCGACAGAAGAAGTCGCCGCCGCGTGTCCCTCGACGAGCGCGATTTTCGCCGCGCACAACTCCCTGGTCTGCGATCCCTTGTATCTCTACGGCAGCGAGGGGCAAAAGGAAAAATTCCTGTACGGCCTCGCAAACGGCTCTTGCATCGGCGCTTTCGCGCTGACGGAGCCGGGCGCGGGTTCGGACGCCGCCTCGCTCACCACGACCGCCGTGCGCGAGGGTGATTTCTATCGCGTAAGCGGCGTCAAGCGCTTCATCACCAGCGGCAAGCAGGCGGGCCTGTGCCTTCTCTTCGCGGTGACGGATCGCGCCAAGCGCCACAAGGGGCTAAGCGCCTTCCTCGTGCCGCGCGACGCCCAGGGCTTCGAGGTCGTGCGCAGCGAGGACAAGATGGGGATGCACGGGTGTTCGATATCGGAGCTTCGCTTCGACGCCGTGGAGCTTCCCGAGGCGAACCGCATGGGGGAGGAGGGGCAGGGCTTCGAACTGGCGATGCGGATACTGGATTCGGGGCGCATCATCGTCGCGGCCCAGGGTCTGGGCTTCGCGCGGGCCTGTCTCGACGCCTCGGTGGCCTACGCGCGCGAGCGCGAGACGTTCGGCGTCCCGATAAAGGATCACCAGCCTGTTGCGTGGAAACTCGCGGACATGGCCGTGCGCGTCCACGGTGCGCGTCTGCTGACACTCAAGGCGGCGCGGCTCAAGGCCGCGGGCAAGCCCTATTCGGCCGAATCCGCCATCGCCAAGGTGTTCGCCACCGACGCCGCCCAGCGAAACGCGGAAGAGGGCGTTCAACTCCACGGGGGCAACGGCTACATGCGCGAGTATCCCGTGGAGCGCTTCTACCGGGCTTCGAAGGTGACGCAGATCTACGAGGGGACGAACGAGATACTCCGCCAGGTCATCGCCAAACACCTGCTCAACTGATACGAAAGCCGCCCTTGTATGGGGTTATTGAAAAAGCCCTATGACCGAAGGCTTGACGCGCCCGATGAATGAGTAAGAATTACTCCCCCCCTTGAGGGGCAGTCGAAGAGGCCGAGGCGGGCATTCCTGAACATACGGCGCGGCGATTCCTGAATGTATTACGCAAGAATGATATTCTTTTGGTGATCAGGGTTGGTCATGGACGCCGGACAGCTATTTTTTCTTTTCCGGCTCTCCTGGACATTGCAGAGGCCGGCGATGAGTTTTGTTGATTTTATTATTAGAAAAGCCGCTTTCTGAGCATTTTTTGGATAAAAGTGCCAAGAAACGCCGGTTTTCTCGCACCCGTTATCAGAAACGCGCCCTCGCCGCCCGAATAGTGCGTATGACGACGAGAAAAAAGCTCTTTTGAGGCGCATCTATGCAACACAAACTTGTTTGTGTTGCACTTTTGAGCCGAAAGTGATCAGAAACGCCGGTTTTCTCGCACTCGTTATCAGAAACTTGCCCTCGCCGCCCGGGTATAGAGACGAAAAACCGCTTTGTCGCTCACGTATGAACGGTAAACGGGTTTGTCGCTCACTTTTGGGCGAAAATGATTGACAAAACCTTTTGCCGTGCATGTATTAACAGCAAACGCATCTCCGCCCCCGATTGAGATGGATGAGCCGATGCCGTTCCCACTCGTTCGCCCGAATGATTGCTGGAAAAAGCGAGGGCCTCGCGCACGCTTGCGCCGCCATGCTGCCTTGGCCGTCGCCCTCGCTTTCCTCGTGAGCGGCTGCGTGACGCCCACACCGAGGCGGCAGGAGAACATCTGCGCGGTCTTCGACCAGCAGCGCGACTGGTACGACTACGCCCGCGCGTCCGAGAAGCGCTGGGGTACGCCGGTGCACGTGCTCATGGCGTTCGTGAAGAAGGAATCGAGCTTCCAGAGTCACGTGAGGCCGCCCATGCGGTGGTTCCTGTTCATCCCGCTCGGGCGCGCCTCCACGGCCGTGGGCTACGCGCAGCCCCTGAACCAGACCTGGCGGGAGTACAAGGCCGAGCGCGGCAGCATTTTGAGCAACCGAACGCGCATGAAGGATGCGCTCGACTTCATCGGGTGGTACAACGCCAAGACCCGGCGCGAACTGGGCATCTCCCTGCATGACGCGCAAAGGCTCTACCTCGCCTATCACGAGGGAAGGGGCGGGTACCGGCGCGGAACGTGGAAGAAAAAGCCGAAAATACGCCGCGCCGCCCGGCGCGTGGCCGAGACCGCCCGGCGCTACAAGGCCCAGCTCGCGCGCTGCGAATCGAGGTTTCGCTGCGATTCGTGGTATCAGATATGGCCCTTTTGCCGCTGAGGTTTTCTGAATGTTTCCTTACTGTTTTCGTAAATCTCTTATGATTGTTACCGGTTTTTTGATCGCGCTTTTCTCCCTCGCTCCCGACGTCGCCCAAGCGCAGGAGATCGTGCTCGGCCGCTTCTCGGCGGGCGACCTCACGGGATGGCAGCCCAAGAGCTTCGAGGGGGAGACCCGCTATCGCCTCGTGAAGGACGGGGGAGGCGAAACCGTCCTGGAAGCGGTGAGCAAGGCGACCGCGTCCGGCCTCGTGCTCGAGCGGAAGATCGACCTCACGAAAACGCCGGTCCTCATCTGGCGGTGGCGAATCGAGCGCCCCGTCAACCCGCCGGATGAACTCTCGAAAGAAGGGGACGACTTCGCCGTTCGCGTCTATTTCCTGGCGCCCGGCGCCGGCTGGCTCTCTTTTCCGGATTCGGTGGTCTACGTCTGGGCCAGCCGCCAGCCCGCAGGCTCCGCCTGGCCGAACCCCTACACCAAAAAGGCCCATATGGTCGCCGTCGATTCGGGTGCTGCCCACGCCGGGCAGTGGCGCACCCATCGCCGGAACATGCGCGAGGATTTCAGGCGCTACTTCGGCCGCGACATCACCGAGATCACCCACATCGCCATCATGACCGACACCGACAACAGCAAGCTCTCGGCGCGGGGCTGGTACGGCGACATCCGCGTCGCCCCCGCCGGGCCGTAAGGCGCTTCTCGCTGAGGGGACTTTCCCGTTTTCGGCGGTGCGTGAGGGGTTGTTGAAAAACCCGCCCCGTTCGCC